>JALYYT010000349.1 GCA_030946285.1 Gemmatimonadota bacterium | reverse complement strand
CTCAAAACATTCGTAGTGGTCCGGATCGTGCTTTTACCCTCACCGAAGTTCGCCCCTTCCACTTCACGTGAGCCTGAGCATGATGACCTCTCCAAGAAGAATTAGCCTCGCCGCAGTCGTTCTCCTGGCCGGTTGCACCGTGTCGACCCAGCAGGAAGTGCAGATGGGTCAGCAGGAGGCTGCACAGATCTCGCAGCAGCTTCCAATGGTGCAGGACGCCGCTATCAACAATTATGTCAACCAGCTCGGCAACCGCATCGCGAAGCAGACTTCGCGCGCGGAACTTGACTGGCACTTCGCGGTTGTGAACTCGAGTGTCGTCAATGCCTTCGCGTTACCGGGCGGATACGTTTACGTGAACAGGGGCGTTCTCGAGCGAGCGTCACGCATGGATGAGCTTGCGGGCGTTATTGGACACGAAATCGAGCACGTGGTGCGACGCCATTCCGTAAAACAGATGGAACAGGCACAGGGCGCCAATGTCGGACTCTCCATTGCCTGCGCGCTCACCACTGTCTGCAACAATCAGGCGGCAGCAGCGGCGATCAACATCGGCGGCACCGCCGTCTTCGCCAAGTTCAGCCGGGCCGACGAAGTACAGGCAGACGAGGGCGGCTTCCAGAACATCATGCGTGCGGGCATCAACCCTCAGGGAATGCTCTCATTCTTCCAGAAACTGCTCGCCGAGGAGCAGTCGAGCGGCGGTTCCGGCGCGACTGCTTCCTGGTTCGCCGATCACCCGGGTACGCAGGACCGAATCGTGGACATCCAGCGAATGCTGAGCCAGATCCCGCAGTCCACACTGAACCGGCTCCAGTCTGACGATGCCGGATTTCGCTCCATGAAGCAGCGGCTCGCCGCACTTCCAGCGGCACCCCGCGCATCGCAATGATCCTGCGGCGTCCGGCCAAGCTGGCCTGAGTTCCGCATGTCTCGCGCGGCGGTACCTTTCGGGATGCCGCCGCGCGCTTCGCGTTGGTTGCTTGCATTAGCCTTTCCTGCCTTCGCCGGGCCGCTGTCAGCGCAATTGGCCGAAGCTCGCTCGCATGACACTGTAACGACGGCCGATGTCAGGTGTTCGAGCTGTATCGGCATTCGGCCACTCACGCTCGGCGAAAAGGCGGATCTCTACGTTGATCAGACTCTGTCCATCAAGGCGCTCCTCGGCGCATCCTACGCCGCAGGCATTGCGCAATGGCGACACACTCCGCGGGAGTGGGGCTCCGGCATCAGTGGATATGGCCGTCGGGAAGCAGCCGCCTATGGCGGCAGCCTGACCCGCCACACTACGGAGTTCGCGGTCGGGTCTCTGCTACATGAGGATCCGCGCTTCGAACCTTCCGCACGCAACGGATTCGTGCTCCGCACCGAGGATGCGTTGTACCACGCAGCCATGGTCCGGAACGACGACGGTGGACGGCAGCTCGCCATGTCCCGCATCGCGGCATCGTTAGCCACCGGCTTTGCGGTGAACAGCTGGGAGCCGCGCAGGCTCCGAAGCAGTCATCACGCCTTCATGCTCTCGCTGGCGGGAGTCGCGAGCTACGCAACCGGAAGCGTCATGCGAGAGTTCACGCCCGACGTGAAGCGCTACCTGTTCGCCAGACTGCACATACGCGATCGCCTCTGATTCGCGAGGAACGCGCTTGCCGGACGACTAATCCCCGGCGGCGGATTTCCGCGTGCGAGCCACACTCGAATGATGCGACGGCGAAGGTTTTCTCCCCGCAGTTTTGGTTTTCTGCGCCGTTTTCGAACCTGGCTTCTTTTTCTTCGCCGTGACCTTCCGCGCACCAACGGTGGCTCGCGTCACTGCTGAAATTCCTGCCACAACAGCCGTCGGCTGCGACACCTGCTCCATCGTGCACTGACGCGGAGATTTGTCCGGCCGCCATCTCACGAAGCCCGCGCCGTGCCTGAAGCGATCACCGCTGAAGTGATCGTACGTGACTTCCACCACCAGTTTGGGCGCCAACGGCTCCCACTCCGCCGAGCGGTCAGTGGTCCAGCGGCTTGGACCACCGGGTTTCTTTCCGGTGAACCCGGGCGGCTTGACCAGCTTCTCGACTTTCGAAAGAAGAGCCTTTCGCTCCGCCAGACTGAACGACGACGTGAAGCCGATGTGATCCAGCAATCCCGCGTCGTTGTAAAGCCCGAGGAGCAGCGACCCTATGGCGTGCCCTTTCGAAGCGTAGCGGAATCCACCGACCACGCAGTCAGCCGTGCGAATGCGCTTGACCTTCTGCATGCCGGTGCGCGCGCCGGATTGGTACGCGAGATCCCGTCGTTTGGCGACCACTCCATCGAGTCCGGCGCGTCCTTCGAGCCATCCGCGCGCTTTCCTGATGGACGTCGTAGCCGGGGACAGTCGAACGCTCGACATCGAATCCCGGATGAAGCGACTGGCGAAAGTCTCGAGCGCCTTGCGTCTGGATAGAAGTGTTTGAACCGAGAGATCGACACCGCGCTGATCCGCGAGAATGTCGAACACGATCAACACTGCGGGCGTTTCCGACGCGAGTCGCATGACTCTGCTCGCCGCCGGGTGGATTCGCTGAAGCAGCGCGTCGAACGACAGAGTCCTGCCTTCCGGCACGACTATCTCCCCGTCAAGTACGAACTTCGTGGCGCGCAGTGCGAGAAGCGCGGTGAGCAGCTCCGGGAAGTAGCGGGACAATGAACGACCCGACTTGGATCGCAACTCGACTGTATCTCCGTCGCGAAATGCGAGGCAGCGGAATCCGTCCCACTTGGGCTCGTACTGCCACTCGCTTCCGGAAGGGAGCGCTTCGACGGACAGCGCTTCCATCGGCGCGTAGCTGTAGCTGATCGGAAGCGTCACAGGAATTTCTCCAGGCGTATGCGGCCACGGGCGGCAAGAAGTGGCGCCCAGAGATCGCCGAGCTTCCGAACGCGGTTCGGCACGTTATTGATGTCGAAGTCTCGTCTATCCAGACCGTTCTCGACCTCCGCCCACGTCACCGGAGTGGAGACGGTTGCTTCGGCGGTCGGCCTCACTGAATACACCGACGCGAGAGTCTTGCCCCATGCGTTCTGGTTGTAGTCCACGAACACGCGGCCATACGGTCGCTTGGCGATGATGTACTCCGCCGTCGCAATTTTTGGATTGTCGGACGCGATCGTCTGGGCCAGAGCCTTTGCGAAAGTCCACACCTGCTTCTGCAACGGGCCACGCACGATCGGAACATAGATGTGCATTCCCGTTGCGCCGCTCGTTTTGGCGTAGGACTTCATTCCAAGGGCCGCAAGCGAGTCGCGCACCACTAATGCAACCTCCTTCACCTTGTCGAACGTTGCACCACGCGCGGGGTCCAGATCGAAGTGCAGATAGTCGGGCCGATCGATGTCGTCGCATCGCGCGTACCATTGATTGAGATCGATGCAACCAAGATTCACGATCCACAGGAGCGATGCAACGTCCTGCACCATGGGGAAAGCGATCACATTACTCGAGTCATGCTCGATCGCGCACGTCTCGATCCACTCCGGCCGCGGACGTGGTGCGCGCTTCATGAAAAAGCACTTGCCGTTCGCGCCGTTCGGATATCGTTTCATAACCATCGCGCGATCACGCAGATGCGGCACGAGCACCGGAGCCATGCTGGCGTAGTAGCGCAGAAGGTCACCTTTCGTTGCCCCGATTCGCGGCCAGAATATTTTCTGCAGGTGCGTGAGATGCACAGTGCGCTTGCCAATCGTGAAGTCCAGCGTGTCCTGATCGGTGGCAATTGTGTGCGCTTTTTTTTTCGCAAGTGGTGCAGCCATGCAACACTGCGTTTGCAAATTGCTCGCCCGCGCCTCCGGTTTGTGATCTGGCGCGCACTTTCGGGCCCATCTGTCGCAAAACGGACGGCACAGACGGGCGTAATATCACATGTTTGCTACACTTCGCCGCTGGCACGCAATCCGCATATGGAACGACCTCAGGTCCGCTGGCGTGGCACCCGATTGGTGCGCCCCAGGGCTCGTCCGAACCTGACGCTCCTTGTCAATCCACGGATTTCATACCCGGGGTCACGTACATGTTCAAACGCTCGCCGCATTCCGGAATTGCCACGCAGGTGACACACCGCGTTCCCAGCACGGAGGTATCGTGATGGATGCCGTCTGTGGTCCGCGCTCGATCATTCCCTACGGCACCGAAGCGTGGAATCCAGGTCCGCGACCAAGCACGCTGCTGCGCATCGCACGCGACGCGAAGCCGGTTCTCTACCCTGTCGCGCTACTCCTGTTCGGCGTGATGATCGCCAACACCGTCCCTCCGTTCGTTGCTCCCCCACTCCCGATGTCTCCCGTGGTGGTGAGCGCGCCGACCGTTGCGGAGCGTCTTCTCGAGATGCGACGCGACACGCTCGCTCTGATGCTCACGCGAAAGCACATCGATTCCGCGACTGCATCAGAATGGGCGCGTGAGTTCGTGGTGTATGGCGAGCAGGCACGCGTCAATCCCAAGCTGCTCGTCGCAATCGCGTACGCGGAGTCGGAGTTCAACCCGCGCGCGCACAGTCACGCAGGCGCAATCGGACTCATGCAGGTTGTTCCCGAACGCAAGTCGTGGCTCGAGTACGAAGCGCGTTGCGGCAGAATGAGCGCGAAGACGCTGCACGAGCCCCGGGTCAACATCTGCTTCGGTGCGCACATCTTCGGTGAATTTCTGAACCGGCATCACGGTGACAGCGATCGTGCTCTCGCCGCCTACAACAACGGCACCGGAGAGATGAGTCCCTATCCTGACCGCGTGTATGCGAGTCTCGCCGCACTGAGACGGTAGCCGCCGGCCGTTTCATCCTAAACTCGGGCGGCGCGCGCGCCGAGACTCTCGGTGATCATCCCGGACACCGAGCGACAATGATTACGCACCAGAATCACATCGTCTCCGATCTCCTGATCCTGCCATTGCTTTTCCTGGTCGCGATGGCAGCGTGGAGTGCGACGTTCCTCACGAAACCGCTCCAGGACCGCTGACGAGTTCCTCCCGCCCGTGTGGAGAGTCCGGATGCGACGGCCGCGGTGGCGGAGAGTAGTGCATCCCGGGGCCGCGGTGGCTGCGCGGGCGGGGGCGGCCGGAACTGCCTTCGGTTCCAGCCTGCCGCATGTAGCTGTAGCTTACGCCATGGCTCAACCCATCGACACACTGGAGTGGCTGCAATCGCTCCGCACCCGCGGGATGCCGGACGTCCTCGGCATCGAGCTGACTGAGCTCAGTCCGACTCGTGTGGTGGCGACCATGCCGGTGGACGACCGCACCAGACAGCCGTTCGGATTGCTTCACGGCGGCGCGTCGGTGGCTCTCGCAGAAACTGTAGCGTCCCTCGGCGCTTTCGCCAATATCGACGCCGAGAAGTTCGCCGCGGTCGGACTGGAGATAAACGCGAATCATCTGCGGGCGAAGAAGGACGGAATCGTCACCGCAACCGCGGTTCCTGTGCATGTCGGCCGGACGACTCACGTGTGGTCAATCCAGATTGTGGACGAGGCGGGACGCCAGATATGCGTCTCCCGCTGCACGCTCGCCATCGTACCTTTTTCCATCGACAGCTAGCAGCCGGCCGCCAGCGACTTCAGTCGGCTCGTTGCGGCGGAATTGGCCAGCGAAAATGGGCCCGCGGAGACTCGACAGGAGAAGCCTCGACCCAGATTCCGCGCGGCACCCCTCCGGCAATATTCAGGTCTTCTTCGTCGCGGACCACAGCTCTCACGTCGGCGAGACCGGGCTCGGGCCTGAGCAATGCCGCACGTTCGGAGGCCAGGGGAAACGTTGCATCAGACCCGTTCGCGTGAGCACGTGCGAGCGATGCCCCTGGCCACGCCGGTGTCGGCACGTCGGCGAGCTCGGCGCTCGAGAAATGGTCGAGCTTGAAGATCAGGAAGGGAGCCGGCTCGGAACGGGTCCGCGTGCTGCTTTTGCGGCGATTCCGCTTCACACCCCGGTTGACCACCAGGGCCGATACACCGACCATGGCAACGGCAAGGGCGCTCAGAACTGCTACGGTCATGAAAATCCTTCAGGCGGGATAGGCAGGATGACTGATGTTGTGCTCGGCACCGTGCAATGCACGGTTCGTGCGAGCAGACCCGGATGGGCTTTCGTCAATCCTGCCAGTATCCAACCGAGTGGCCCGCAGTCGTGCAGTGTCAGCCATCAATCGGCCGCTAAGGGACTGAAAAACCGAGGCGGCCGGCGTTTGCTCGGCGGAAGGAATCGCGAAGGAGGCCTGAACGGGAGCGAGTGATCGCTACCGTGTCGCCTTTGACGGAGGCGGGTCCTTCTGCGCGTTGCCCGGCTTGACCGGGTCGCTGCGCGCACCGCTGCTGTCCTTACTCTTAAGGGAAATTTCGCTGAGCTTCATGCGGCGAGTGACCGCTACTTCGAACGCGCCGCCCGCATCTTCCGCGATCTGTTGCGGCGTGCGGTGACCATGACTTGGGTATGAATCGTACACGTCTATACCCTCTAACGCATAGGTGGTCCGTCCTGTCCAGACGGATTCTGACATCGCAAACATTTGCTGCATTATTCGCGCCGATGGCCAGTCATTCACGCGAATGGCAAGCCGTTGCAGGTGCTGCGCAGTATGGGGCCTCCGAGCATCTCAGCTCGTCGGTGCCCGCCCTACACTGCACGCGCGGAAAGGTTCCGACAAGTCGCCGGCGAGGTGAAGGCAAGGCCGAAACCGCCAACGACCGCACAGTGCGGCAAGGAACTACTCCTCGTCGCACGCCAGAGGCGATCAGCCCGCGAGCTGCTCCTCGATCGACCTGGTG
>JALYYT010000345.1 GCA_030946285.1 Gemmatimonadota bacterium | reverse complement strand
CGTATGAAGATTGCGGCCGGCGATGCGGATATCGGCGCTGGTGAACCCAACGAGGTTGCGCACCCATGCTCCGTCGAGCGTGTACGCGAGCGAAAGCTCCCGCAGCTTGACAAAACTTCCGTCCTCGATAAACTGCTGTGCGACCGGGCCGAAGCCGCCGCCGTCGTTCTGGAACCACGACTGCCACTTCGCGTAGCTGGTAAACGGTACGACGCCAACGCCCGGGCCGGCGACGTTCGGATAGAGATCCGTGTAGAAATTCACACCGAACTGGCCGTTGGTCGTTCCACGGAGATCGGTAAACCCGGACACGCCCTTCGTGATGAGAACACCACGTGTTCCATTCCACACCTGGCCACCCTTGCGGAGGTCCACCAGTCCGGAGAACGTGAGCTTGTTCCAGAGCTTGAGCGATGTGGAATAGCTCATGGTGTACTTCGGATTCGGATCCGCGATGACGCGGTCCGTCGGATCGGCTACAGGCAGGCCGTTTGAATCGAGGAACAGCGCGCCCTTCTTGTAACCGCCCGGAGTCGCCGCGCAGATCGCGTCGATATCCTGTACGCCGGTTCCATTGTAGTCGAGCTTGAGACTGCGACCGCAGCGAATGAAATCGGAGCCGCGAATCACACCCGGCGCATAGCCGAGGGTAGCCGAACCAATTGCTCCGGTGAATCCTTCGTTTCCGTAGTTGATGAACTGCGCACCGAGCAGACCGTCGACACTGCCCTTGTTCTTCGCGTACTGAACGCCGAACTCGAGAGAGGCATTCTTTGTCTCGAGCGCGCGAATGTTCGCGGAGATTTCGATACCGCGGTTACTCAACTTGGCACCGTTTTCCAGTTTGGAGCTGTAGCCAGTCGCCGCTGCGCTCGTCGGAACGTTGATGATCACGTCCGACGTGTGCTTGTTGTACGCGGTGATCGAGAGGTCAGCGCGCTGATTGAAGAAGCCGAAGTCACCGCCGAACTCAAGTTCCTTGGACCGCTCCGGACGCAGCGCGTTGTTACCCTGGGATCCGCTGCTCACGATACCACCAGGTCCGAACAAAGTGTTGATGGCATCACCGAAACCGCTGCCGTAGGTGCTGTTGGTGCTGAATGCGGTGATGGTGCCGTACACTGGCGGTTCCTTACCGGTCTCGCCGTACGCTGCGCGCAGCTTGCCGTAACTCAGCAGTCCCTTCTGGTCATGATTGCCGAATGCATTCGTGAACGTCCACGCGGCGCTGGCCTTGGGGAAGTTGCTGCGGCGGTTCGAAGCACCGAACGTCGAGAAACCGTCGTTACGAACTCCAACCGTGAAGTACAGCTGGTCGTAGAGCTCGGCAGTTGCCTGCGCGAAGTACGACTCGATGTGAGCAAGCGACTCAAACTGGCCCGACGTCTGCGACACAGTGTTCTGCAGCGCCAACGGGGCTAGCGCGAGGAACTGCTGGCCCGTGGAGAAGAGCGACTTGTCGCGACGAGAATTCAGGTTCTGACCCAGGGTCAGGGTACCTGAGAAGTGATCGGTGAACGTGTGATTCGCCGTCGCGGTGAGATTGTGATCGATCTGCAGGAAGTTCTGGTCCCTGCGCGTGACTGTTCCCGCGGCGTTGCCTGCCGACGTTACGGGGAGCGCCTCGAGACGGCTGTCGCCATAGCTGTCCGCGCCGAGTGTCTCGTTGATCGTGAGCCATCCTGCGGGACGCCAGGCGGCGTTGAAGCTCGGAATGATGCGATTGAGCTCGCTCCGGTTTCCGGGGCTGTTGAGTACGAAGAATGGATTGTCGTAGTAGCCTGCAGCTTCCATGGACGGGATGTCCGTGGGATTCGGGAAGCGATACGGGCGCTGCAATCCGAACTGGTTGAGGTATGGGAGGTTGTTGAAGTTCGGCGGGGTACGAAGTCCGCCGAGGAGAACACCGGACACGTTCGAACCCTTCTGCACGTAGTTTCCGCGCGTGTCGATGAAGTTGAAGTTTCCACCGATGTCGAAGTTCTGCGTGATGGCTTCAGTTCCCTTCAGGCGGAAGGTTGCGCGATTGTACTTGTTGTTCGGACCGACCAGCACACCGTCCTGATTCGTTAGGCCACCGGAGGCATAGAACGTCGTATGCTCACTTC
>JALYYT010000076.1 GCA_030946285.1 Gemmatimonadota bacterium | reverse complement strand
GTGCTCGCGTCCGGTGAGGTCGTGACGTTCCGGCGGAGCGAGCTGGAGAAGAACACCACGGGTTACGGTCTGGTACAGAACCCCATCGACTGGTTCATAGGCAGCGAGGGGACCCTCGGCGTGATCGTGGAGGCGGAGCTCGCGCTGCTGCCGCGTCCCGAAATGGTCTCCGGTGCAGGAGTGCCATTTGGGTCGGAGGCAGATGCGTTGGCGTTTGTGAGTGCGGCGCGCGCGTCGCGTGATGCAGGACGAGCAGCCAGGTCGTCAACGGGTGCGCTCGATCCGCGCTGCCTGGAATACCTCGATCACGAGGCGTTGGCGATCGCACGGAATGCGGACGATGCGCGTGGCTGGGCTGATGGTGCCACGTCCATGGTATACCTCGAGGAGGAAACTACAGCAGAGTCGGCCGACGAAGTGATGGAGCGATGGGTAGCTCTCGCGGAAGCGCATGGCGCGCTCGACGATATCCGTGCCTTCAGCACGGAGCCCGAGCTGCGGCACATTCGCAAGATGCGCCACGCGGTGCCGGCAACGATGAACGAGCGTGGCGCACGATATGTTGATCAGGGCGGGCGGAAGGTATCGACCGACTGGGCTGTTCCTTATCGATCGCTCCAGATCGCGATCGAAACCGCGCGACGTCTGGCGCGCGATGCCGGAATCGACCAGGCGGTGATCTACGGCCACGCCGGGAACGGGCACCCTCACCAGAACTACATCGCCGAGGATGCGTCGCAACTGGAGCGGATCGAAGCAGTGATCGGCCAGACTCTGGAGATGGTAATGGTGATGGGCGGGACCGTTTCCGCCGAGCACGGGATCGGCAAGCTCAAGCGACGCTGGCTCCCGATGCAGCTCAGCCCTCTCGCGATCGGTGTGATGCGAGCGGTGAAAAAGGAGCTGGATCCATTGGGGATACTTGCGCCGGGGAATATCTTCTGAGCGGCGCGGACCAGGCTGGACGTCGATCGCGTTTTGCGACAATTGTACTTGACGTCGACTCCACGCTCTCGCGAACGGAAGGGATCGACTGGCTCGCGGAACGGCGCAGTGTCGAGCTGAGCCGAGAGATACGCGAGGTCACCAGTCGGGCGATGAGCGGCCAGGTCACGCTCGAATCCGTGTATGAGCGGCGCCTCGAGCTCATCCGACCGACACGCCTCGAAATCACACTGCTTGGTGAGCAGTACATCGCGACAGCATCGCCCGGAGCTGTCGAAGTCGTCAAGAATCTGCAGCGGGCTGGCGTGCGGATCGTGATCGTGAGCGGAGGCATCCGGGAGGCCATTCTGCCTCTCGCCGCGCATTGCGGTATTCCAGAAGCCGAGGTGCATGCCGTGTCCCTCGCGTTCTCCGAAGCTGGCAACTATCTCGACTTCGACCACGATCAACCGCTCGCGAGGAACGGGGGCAAGCCGATCGTCGTGAGGGCGCTCTCACTGCAGGGGCCCGTCCTCGCTGTGGGTGACGGCGTGTCAGATGCGGAGCTTGTAACTGCGCAACCAAGGTCTGTCGATGCGTTCGGCGCCTTCGTCGGGGTAGCCGAGCGCGAACCGGTCGTGCGAGTCGCCGACTACGTGGTGCGCCACTTCGACGAGATTCCGGCTATTCTTGACTTATGAGCACTACAGAGTTCGGGACCTTCTTTCTGCCGGGTCCCACGGAAGTCCGCCAGGAAGTGTTGCAGGCGATGACGCGGCCGATGATATCGCACCGCGGACCCGAGTTCGAGCAGATATTCGATCGCGTGCAGGATGGCATGCGGCTGGTGTTCGGCACCAGCCGGCCCGTGTACGTTGGTACCTGCTCAGCGACTGGCTTCATGGAAGCGGGCGTCCGTTCTGCGCCGGAAGGCCGCGTGCTGGCGCTCGTGAACGGTGCCTTCTCCGAGCGATTTGCACACATCGCGGAATCGTGTGGCAGGAATGTCGAGCGGTATGTCGTCGAGTGGGGCGAAGCGCACGACGTGCAGGAACTGTCGCGCCGGCTGGGCGCGGGCGACTTCACCGTCGTCAGTGTCGCGCACTCCGAGACTTCGAGCGGAGTGCTCAACGATGTGCGCGCGATCTCGGATACGGCACACGAGCACGGGGCAGTCTGTCTGGTGGACAGCGTGAGCGGAATCGGTGGTGCGGAGCTGCGCGCCGATGCGTGGAACCTCGATTACGTGCTGACCGGGTCGCAGAAGGCGCTGGCGCTGCCGCCGGGTCTCGCCTTCGCGGTTGCTTCGTCGGACTTCATCGCGAACGCGCGTACGCTGGACGCGGCGGGCGATCGTCGGGGGACGTACCTCGATATTACGGAATTCGAGGAAGCCGCGATCAAGCATCAGGTGCCGAATACGCCATCCATCTCGCTCTACTATGCGCTCGACGTGCAGTTGCGAGCAATCGCGGCCGAAGGCATGGAGGCCAGATGGGCGCGTCATCTGAGAATGCAGGCACTGACACTGCGGTGGATCGCCGAGACTGCGCAGTCGCTCAGAGTGGACATTCAAGCGCTGGCCGGAGAGGGGTACCGCTCGCCGACAGTCACGACGATCGCGCTTCCGAGCCACGTATCCGGAAGCACCGTGACGAAGGGAGCTGCTGCTCGCGGAATAACCGTCGGTACGGGCTACGGCAAGCTGCGTGACTCGACGATTCGCATAGGCCACATGGGCGATCACACCCCGGCCACGGTTGCGCGATGTCTTGACGCGTGCCGAGGGGCGCTCGAGGATGCGATGGGGTAACGACCATCGCGCTATCGCTGGAGTTCGATAGCGCGATGTGCTGTCAGGGCTTGCTGGTCGGTCTTGTCTGCTCGAACGTCTTGATCTGCGACGCAATACCTCGGGCGAGGTCGTTTGGAACCGGGATCGTCAATGCGTATTGCGCGATCTTCCACGTTCCATTCTCGAGCACTACGGTGCCAGTGCCGCGCGTAGTGCCGTAGTTGCTGTTGTCGAGCAGCTCATCGAATGACGCAACACAGCGGCAGGGGAGATCGGCGATGACCACATGCCGGATTCTGGGTACGTACGTCCACCCGCGACCCTTCGAGAAGTACGGCTCCGCGTACGCACGGAACTCCGGAACCGTCCAGCGTTCCGCCGCATCGGTCCCGATGAAGACGCCGTCGCGGGCGAACAGTGCGAAGTAATGCGTGCCGTCCGCGACCGACGCCGCATGATGAAACGCGTCCAGCGTGGCGTTGATGGCAGGCACAGGATCGCTGTCCTGGGCCGCGCCGATCCGGGGGCCGAACGCCATGGCCGCGCAAACAAGGAAGACGCTGCGTCTCATCCGATTACTCCTTGCAGGACATGGAAAATGGCTGCGCCGGTGACGTTGACACCCGCGAATCTACACGCCGTTCCGGTGTGCGAAAGAGCGCTGCCAGTCCTACCCATCGAGAGCAGGGTAGTCGATGTAGCCGTGCGCTCCTGCCGAATAGAAAGTGCGGCGATCCGGCTCATTCAGCGGGGCATTGATGCGAGCGCGCTCGACAAGGTCTGGATTCGCAATGAAAAGCCGTCCGAAGGCGATGAGGTCCGCCGCACGTTTCGCGAGTGCGCGCTCACCGGTTTCCGGCGTGTATCCACC
>JALYYT010000311.1 GCA_030946285.1 Gemmatimonadota bacterium | reverse complement strand
TAGGTCACTAGTCCGCGCCTTGAACGCATAACGGGCGCCGATCATTGACCGGCGCCCGTTAGTGTTGTCTCCCGGTTCTGATTCTACTGCTTCGTGACTTTGTGCGTGTCGAGGTTGAGAGTGTAGTTCGCGCCGTTGATGACCATCGGGACGTTCGCGGTTCCGTTGAACGTCACGAGTACATGACGCGTGGTGGTGTGCGTGGTGGTATCGCTCGCCTCCCGCGTCCGAACCACGGTGTAGTCCTTTGCCATCGTGCCGCGGAGTGGGTACGGGTTGATGTCACGCGGCTGTTTGAACGCTACACCGGTAGCGGTGTCCACCGATACGAAGCTGTAGATCTTGAGAATCTGTCCCGAGCGTGTCGAGTGCACCGAGCCGGATCCGGTACCGTTCCAGACGTGCACGGTATCGCCGAGCAGGTTGGAGACGGTGCGGTTGTGCAGGCGGTACGTTGTGTCGGAGAAGGAGTTCCCGTTGCTCGAGAAGCTCGTTGCGCCGGTGTCCGCGACGATGAAGTTTATCGAGGCCGTCGTCGACTTGTTGTACGCCGACTGAGTCGTTCCCTTGATATCCATCAATGCGTAGCTCACGGTGTACGTCTGCGCTCCCTTCTTCACTGGCGGGCAGTTGAAACGGCCTGTACCGGCGTTGAATACGCACGAGGGGCTGATCCAGGTGGCCGCGCCGCCGGAGGGGGGCGTGTTCACGATCGCGGAAGGTGCGACGCCGACGATCGTGGCGCCAGGCGCACTGATCGAGAAGGATGCGCCCGATCCGGTCATGTCCGCGCCGGACATGAACGCATAATCCGTGGACACATCCTCGCCGGCGCTGGGCGCCAGATCTGGGGTAACTGCGACCTCGAACTGAGCGGACGCCGATGCGGCCGAGGAACCGGCGGGTGCAGTTGAGTCGCTGCATGCGACTGCTGCCGCAACAATGAGTGTCGCGGTCAACGCGGATGCGAAGGAACGTGTATTCATGGTGAAGCTCCGTGCCCAAAGGGCCAAGTTCGTCGCGCGCTGGCTGCGCGCCGTCGGCGTCCCCCGCCGAGTTCGCCATTTTGACGCCAGGTGGTACGCGGGCGTTAAGGTTGAATATCGTCGCACGCGTCAAACCTTTGTTTACGTGCTACCTGCGCCAATGCAGAGAGGAGGCTGCTCCGACGCTTGATGCCGAACGCAGCCGCGCTAGCGGCCTGCAAGGCTCAGGAGGCTGAGATGGTCCCCATGATCTCCGCGGGATCCGCCGTCACGCGGCGAGCGGTGAATACACGTAGCCAGCGCGCCGACCGGTAGAGCTCCTCGGACAGCCGTGGAAGGTTGATGGCGCCGGAAATACCCCGCTCGGTGAGGCGCTCCACCGTCGCGTCCCGCCGAAGTACCGGGATGTCGAGGCCGAGCATCTGTGTCTTCTCGGGATAGTCGAGAAGCAGCTCACCGCTCTCGAGTCCCAGACGCGAGGCCAGGGCGTCTTCCGCCGCTCGCGTGCGCGCGCGATCGTTGCCGATCCATTCACCGAACTCCTCATCCAGCTCGGAGGCGGGCCACTCCACTACGCGCTTGAACAGGTGACGCGACCTGAGTGCTTCGAGGATGGGCGATGGGGAACGTTGCTCCAGGAAGTACAGGAGTCCCTCGTCGGTGAATCCGGAAAGCTGCTCCTGCCTCAGGATACCCGACATGCACGCGTCCTCGACGAGCCGCTTGTACATTGCCGTAGCGCTGCGCACGGCGTGATGCCAGTACACGTTCCGGTACATCTGATACTTGGCGAAGAGCAGCGATTCGAGCGCAGACAGTCCTTTCTCCGCTACACCAACGGTCTGCAGGCCGGTGACAGGGTCGCCGACGAGCACCATCGAATTTATCAGCCGGTCAACATCGATCTCGCCGTATGAAACGCCGCACATGTGTGCGTCGCGTTTCAGATATTCGATCTTGTCCAGGTCGAGTGAGCCTGAAACAAGACCCTGTAACGGCGACTCCGACCGCCCCCGAATGAGCGAGACGATTCGCTCGGGAGCATTTTCGCCCATGCGCTGGCGAAGGATCGCGGAGACAGGGCCTGTTGTCAGGAGCGTGGTGGCAATCACCTCGTGATGCGTCGCGCCGATCTCCTCCAGCGCGTGCGAGAACGGATAATGTCCCACATCGTGCAGCAACGCGGCGATGGTCGTGATGCTGCACTCATCCTCGCTCACATCCGCAATTCCGCGCTCGCGCAGCAGTCCTATGGCGACTCTGCACAGGTGGTACGCTCCAAGCGCGTGCTCGAAGCGTGTATGCGTTGCGCCCGGGTACACGAGATACGTGAGTCCCAGCTGCCGGATGTAACGAAGGCGCTGGAATACCGGTGTGTCCACCAGCTCCAGCGCCAACGTGTCAACGCGAATGTTGTTCCAGATCGGGTCACGGATGATTTCCATTGCCCGAAAGCTAACTCCGCCAGCCGAGCACGGATTGGCCGATCATCATCCCTTTGGTCCGGCCGCCTTGATTGCGTCCGCGGCGTTCGGGAACTTCTCGAAGTTCTTTCTGAACATTCCGGCGAGCTTGCGTGCCTGCGTGTCGTACTCCGCCTTGTCCTGCCACGTGTCGCGAGCTACGAGGACCTCCGCGGGTACGTTCGGTACAGACGTTGGACTGTCGAGCCCGAAGATCGGATCGGTCACCGTCTCCGCCTTGTCGAGGCTGCCGTCGAGTATCGCGTGAACCATCGCGCGCGTATAGCTGAGCTTCATGCGCTGACCGACGCCGTAGGGTCCGCCGCTCCAGCCGGTGTTGAGCAGCCATACGTTCGAGCCGTGCTCCTTCAGAAGCTCTCCCAGCATGTGCGCGTACTTTGACGCCGGCCACACCAGGAATACGGCGCCGAACGCAGCGCTGAACGTCGCCTGCGGCTCTGTTACCCCGCGTTCCGTCCCGGCAACCTTGGCGGTGTAACCGGAGAGGAAGTAGTACATCGCCTGTTCCGGCGACAGGCGTGCGATTGGAGGAAGAACGCCGAACGCATCCGCCGTAAGCAGCACCACGTTCTTCGGATGTCCCGCGCGACCGCTCGGCACGTGATTCGGGATATACGTGAGCGGGTACGACGCGCGCGTATTCTCGGTGATCGACTGATCCGCGAACTTGACCTTCCTGTCGTCGTCGAGCACTACGTTTTCGAGAATCGTTCCGAACATCTGCGTCGTGCGAAAGATGTCGGGCTCGCTCTCGGGCGAGAGATTGATCACCTTGGCGTAGCAGCCGCCCTCGAAATTGAAGATGCCATCGCTGGACCAGCCGGTCTCGTCGTCGCCGATGAGATCGCGTGATGGATCGGCGGACAGTGTCGTCTTGCCGGTGCCGGACAATCCGAAGAAGAGCGCGGCGTCACCGGCCTTTCCAACGTTGGCGGAGCAGTGCATGGAGAGAACGCCCTGCTTTGGCAACATGTAGTTCATCACCGTGAACATCGCTTTCTTGAGCTCGCCGGCGTAACGCGTGCCACCGATGAGGATCATACGCTTCGCGAGATTCAGGACGATGAACGTGCCGGTGCGCGTTCCGTGTCTGGCGGGATCGGCCTGCATCTCCGGCGCGTGGAGCACCGTGAAGTTCGGCGAGAACGCATCGAGCGCGCTACGCTCGGGACGAATGAACATGTTGCGAACGAACGCCATCTGCCACGCGTTGGGTGAGACATATCTTACCGACAGGCGGTAGTTCGGGTCGGCGCCGCAAAAAAGGTCCTGAACGAAGAGCTCGGGTTGCTCGTTCAGGAAATTCTTCACGTCTGCGAGGAGCGTTTCGAAGTGCGCCGTGTCCATCTTGCGATTGACGTCGCCCCAGTCGATGTCGCCGTCCGTTGCCGGGTCGCTTACGATGAACTTGTCTCTGGGTGAGCGTCCCGTGTGCGGCGATGTGACCGCCGCGAACGGGCCCATGTCCGCGAACTGACCCTCGCCGCGACGCGCTGCTGCACCGAAAAGCTCGGGCGGCACCATGTTGAAATGGATCTTGCCGCTGGGCTGGAGACCCTGGTCCTTCAGTGAATTCGCGGACATCTTTGTTCCCGTCAAGTGAAAAGTGATGAAGAGTCGCGGGGTCGTCGCTCGGGCCGTGTCGGCCGGATACGCTTCCCGGTAGCTAGAATTGCGGTTCCTGATTGGGGTGCTGCTCTCGCTGCTGCGCGTCGACCACGGCAACGGCAGCCATGTTGACGATCTCCTGAATATCCGCGCCCTGTTCGAGTACGTGCACGGCGCGGTCCATTCCTACGAGAATGGGTCCGATGGCGGTTGCGCCGCCGAGGTGCGTGAGAAGCTTGTAGGCAATGTTGCCGGCGCTGAGATCCGGAAAAATCAGCACGTTCGCCGGCTCCTTCAGCGTGCTGAACGGATATGTATTCAGTAGCAGTTGTTCGTCCACGGCCGTATCTGCCTGCATCTCGCCATCCACGATCAGATCCGGATGCCGCTCACGCAGTATGGCGACGGCGTCGCTCACCTTGCGGGCGTCCGGATGACGCACGGAGCCAAAATTCGAGAAGGACAGCATCGCGACGCGTGGCTCGATGCCGAGCGTGCGTACGACGCGGGCGGCCGCATGCGCGATCTGCGCAAGCTGCGCCGAGGTCGGGGTGATGTTGACCGTCGTGTCCGCGCAGAAGACCACCCGCTTCTCGAATACGAGCATGTACATGCCGCTCACGAGACCGGCCTTGGGATGCGCACCGATCACTTCCAGCGCGGGGCGGAGCGTCTCGGGGTAGTGCATGTTGACACCCGCGAGAAGCGCGTCGGCGTCGCCGCAAGCTACCATGCACATGCCGAAGTAATTGGCATTGTAGAGCTGGTGATCAGCCTCGCCGAGGCTCAGACCCTTGCGCTGCCTCCGGTGCCAGAGATAGTCGGCGTACTTGGCGCGCTGCGTGGACGTCGCCGGGTCCTCGATCGCTACGTCTTCGAGGCTGATCCCGTGACGCTGGGCGATGTCGCGTATGTCGTGCGGATTGCCAATCAGAATGGGTTCGCAGATTCCCTCGTCCACCAGCTGGTGCGCAGCGCGGATGATCTTGGGATCGTAGCCTTCGGTGAATACGACGCGCTTCGGGTCGCGTTGCGCGCGATTTATGAGACCGCGAACGATCCCGCGTGCGCGGCCAAGCCGTCCTTCGAGCTCGTCCCGGTAATGGTCGAGGTCGATGAATTCGCTCGTCGCTCCGCTCGCCACCGCGGCCCACGCGACGGCCGGTGCTACCCAGAGAAGGACGCGCGGATCGAACGGGAAGGGAATGAGATATTCCGGCCCGAACTTGACGTTCTGGAGGCCGTAGAGCCGCGAGACGCTTTCGGGAACGTCTTCCCTAGCCAGCGCCGCGAGCGCGCGGGTCGCGGCCATCTTCATCACTTCGTTCACTTCGGTGGCGTGCACATCCAGGGCACCGCGGAAGATGAAAGGGAAGCCAAGTACGTTGTTGACCTGATTCGCGTAGTCGCTGCGTCCGGTCGCGATTATCGCGTCACTGCGAACCGAGCGCACCTCATCCGGAAGGATCTCCGGCATCGGGTTGGCGAGCGCGAAGATGATGGGCCGTGGTGCCATACGCGAAACCATCTCACCGTTTACGGCTCCGGCGACGGAAAGTCCGACGAACACGTCGGCATCCACCAATGCGTCGGTGAGGTTGCGCGCGCTAGTCTCGTTGGCGAAGCGCGCCTTGTACGGGTCCATTGCACCCGGGCGTCCGGCGTACACCACGCCCTCGCGATCGCACATCAGGATATTCTCGCGCAACACCCCGAGCCGCACGTAGTGCTCCGCCGTCGAGATTGCCGCCGCGCCGGCGCCCGAGAACACCACCCGTACGTTCCCGATCTCCTTTTCGGCAATCTCGAGCGCATTGAGCAGCGCGGCGCCGGAAATGATTGCCGTTCCGTGCTGATCGTCGTGGAAGACGGGGATCTTCATTGTCCGGCGCAGCGTCTCTTCTATGTAGAAGCAGTCGGGTGCGCGGATGTCCTCCAGGTTGATGCCGCCAACCGTCGGCTCGAGCAGCTGACAGAACCGGATCACGTCGTCCGGATCCTCCGAGCCGACCTCGAGATCAAAGACGTCAATATCCGCGAACTGCTTGAAGAGATTCGCCTTGCCCTCCATCACCGGCTTGCCAGCGAGGCCGCCGATGTTGCCGAGTCCGAGTACCGCCGTTCCATTGGTGACCACCGCGACGAGGTTGCCGCGCGCGGTGTAGCGCCAGGCTTCCTCAGGGTTCTTCCTGATCTCCAGGCACGGCTCCGCAACGCCGGGCGTGTAAGCCAGGGAAAGGTCGCGCTGGTTGTTTAGCGGCTTGGTCGGAACTACGGCGATCTTGCCGGGCCGGCCGGAACTATGATAATCGAGAGCGTCTTGTCGTTTCATCTGGGGTCTCAAAGATCGCACGTCAGGGGGCGCTGGCGCCACCCTGACCGGTGGCCGCCTTCAGTTTGCGCGCAAGCGACAGGATCAGGTGAGCGTTTTCGGGGCTGGTGCGTACTACGGGTGCAGAATACGATTAGATCAGATGCTCAGGCCTTTCTCACTGATACGACGGACTACCCGTGCGGGATGGCGGCTGGCAGCGCTGGTCGCTGTCCTCGCCCAGGGCTGGATCGCCGCGGCCCCTCTTTCAGAGGGACGCGGAGCCGGCCTTGCCTCGCACGTGGAGGCCGCGGGTAATCACAGGGGCCATTTCACGCATGACGAGGCGTCCTGCGCGGCGTGCGCGGTGCTCTCGCTGCATGTGCTGGCGGCGCATCCCGTAACCGTACCGGCCGCGTTCGCGGACATCGTCTCGTCACGCGAAGTGAGCCCGATAGCGCGAATCGCGGCCGCGACTCCCCACACTTTCCGCTCGAGAGCTCCTCCGTCGGACGCCTGACCCGTCGGCCCTGACGCGCAACCTGCGTGTCGTGGGAGTCCGGACGGAGAGACGCATCGAAAGAGGAAGCATGACATTCGTCCGCTGGATAGCTGCGCTCGCACTTGGTGCCGGCGCCGCGTCCGCCCAGCAACTCGCAGGACAATCATCGCCGGTCCCGGCTTCGTTAGCAGGTCAGGGGGTCGATACACTGCTGCTGACCCGTGCAGCAGCGATTCAGCTCGCTCTGGAACGCAACCCGCAGCTCGACGTCTCACGGGAGCAAATCGCGGAGTTTCGCGCGGTGAAGGTGCAGGCTGCAGCCATTCCCGACCCGGCAATCACCGCCTCCCTCGACCAGCAGCCGGGCCCGTTCCGTTCAGCGCCGAGCGGTCAGAAGAACATCGGAGCGACTCTCTCGATTCCGTTCCCAAACAAGATCCGTCTCCGCGGCAACGTGGCCGAAGCGGATGTGAAGAACGCGCAGGCGAACTATGACGCGCTGCGGAGACAGATAGCCGCATACACCGCTGAGCAATACGATTCAATGCTCGTTGCGATCCGGCACAGGCGCGACCTGACCGAAGCGCAGACGCTGTCGAATGATTTCCTCAAGCGCACGCAGGCACGCTTCGACGCTGGTACCGCTCCGCGCCTCGATGTGATCAAGGCGCAAGTTGATGTTGCGTCAGCAACCAACGACCTGATCTCGAATGAACGCGCGATCGCGAACGCGGATGCGGGATTGAACCGACTCATCGGGCGACGGCTTGGTGCCGTGATCGTAGCGACGGATTCGCTTCTCGTACCTCCCGCGTTGCCGACCATCGACCAACTTGAAGCACAGGCACTCAACGCGCGTCCAGAGCTGGCCGGACTCATGGCGGAGCGTGCCGGCGCACACTCCGCGGCGACACTGGCGCGGGAATTCTGGCTGCCTGATCTCACCCTCGGCGTGTCGCGCGACGTGTCGGGACACAATGGGCCAGGTGTCTTCTCCACCGGCCTTGCGTTTCCGCTTCCGATCTTCTTCTGGCAGCACACGCGCGGAGAAATAAGTCAGACCAGACATCGCGAGCGGGAGCTCGCCGCATCGTACCGCGATCTCGAAGCGCAGGTGAGCCAGGACGTGCGGAACGCATACTCATCGGCGTTCACCGCATTGAGGCAGGCGATCTACATTCGCGACCAGCTGCTTCCTTCGGCGCGCGAGGCTTATCGCTCCACGGCGGCGAGTTACGCGATCGGTGGATCATCCGCATTCGAAGTAATTGACGCTCGACGCACGCTGCTCGGCGCAGAGCGCCAGTATTCCGACGCGCTCGCCGCAGCCAACACATCCAGATCCGATCTGGAACGCGCAGTGAGCGTTCCGCTCGACACCATAGTCACCGGAACGAACCCATGAGCATGAAGGCCATCTACGCGATCACAGAAATACTGGCTGTGACAGCTTGCGGCAAGCCGGACACACCTCCGCTGGCGGCCAGCAAGCCGTCCGATCTCACCCTCACCACGGAACAGCAGGCGCGTATCAGTGTTGACACGGTGAAGACGTCACAGTTTACGCCGAGCATCAAGGCGACCGGGACAGTGCAGTTCGACGGAGATCGTTCGACGCGAGTACTTTCGCCTGTGTCGGGCCCTGTGACTCGCCTGCTGGTCCAGCCGGGGGCACAGGTTTCCAGCGGCACGGCGCTGGCGACCGTATCCTCGCCCGATTTCGCGGCGGCGGTCGGGGCGTATCGAAAGGCGGTCGCAACGGCAGCGAATCTTCAGCGCATCGCGGACCAGGATGTTCAGCTGTTCAAGACTGATGCGCTTTCGCGCAGGGAGATGGACCAGGCGCAGACGGACGCATCGTCGGCGTTGGCGGACCGCGAGGCGGCGCTGGAGCAGATACGTTCGCTCGGAATCAATCCCGCCACACTGTCGGCCGGCGGCGCGGTCGGTAACAATATTCCAGGAGTAATCCGCGCGCCGATCTCCGGAACGGTCGTCGAGCGACTTATTTCGCCGGGACAGCTTCTGCAGGCGGGAACGACACCCGCGTTCACTATCGCCGACCTTTCGACCGTCTGGGTGATGGCGA
>JALYYT010000071.1 GCA_030946285.1 Gemmatimonadota bacterium | reverse complement strand
GCCGGATACAGTACCGCCGCCAGAACCGCCGCCAGTATCGCACCTGTCCACGGCGCGAGTCCCGCCTCCGCTAGCGCCCAGACGGCGAACGCCCCAGCCGGCGCATAGATCAGAACGTCGGTCACCGCGACCTGCGTGATCGATTCTGGACGAATGGCGACGATAGCGCGACCGATCCTGTCCGTGATCCCTCCGCCGAGGTTGGGCAGGAGGTCCTGTCTGAAAAGGGGGAAGAACACTTCGGCGAGCGTTGCGACAGCGTAACCAGCCGCGAACACGAGCGCCGGCACCCCTAGAAAAGAGCGCTTTCGGTTCCGCTCGTCGACGAGACTGAAGGCACCCAGGGTGAAGAGTCCGCCGGCGAGCCCACCTATCGTATCGGTCGTGACATCGATGATGCTCGCCTCGCGAACGGGCGAGAAGAGCTGAAGCGTCTCGATGGCGGCGCTGAAGACGAACGATATCACGGTGATGCGAACGAGGGTTGCCCCGGGGCGGGCCAAACGGCTCGTGGCAACCCAGACGGCGCCGAGGCCCGCGAACAGGAGCACATTCCGTGCGGCGTCTATCGCGTCGCTGAGATGCGGAGCGAAATGGAACGCGCGCGCCAGCCGCGGTCCGGCATCGGCAACGATCCAGTCGGGGTGGAGATTCGAGAGAGTAGCGACCAGGATTACGGCTACGTACGCGATACGGGCCGCGCGGGCGTGGCCCGGAGTCATTGATGATGGTCGCATTTGAGCTTGCCTACGCTCGCACTCCGAGCGATCAAAAACAAGGCTCGGCGGCCACACTCTGACATACGACGGGAAATCGCTGCATCTTCCTGCCGGGTGTTTCACATCGAACCGACGACCTCATGAGAATCGCCATCCTTGGTGCAGGCGGTGTGGGCGGATATTTCGGCGCGCTTCTGGCGCGGTCCGGACACGATGTAGTTCTCTTCGCTCGCGGAGAGCATCTCGCCGCGATACGCGAAAACGGAATCACCGTTCGTGATGACAACGGCTCATTCTCGGTCCCTATTCGAGCGACCGATAGCGTGGAGGGGCTCGCTGGCGCGGAATTCGTGATCGTTGCGGTCAAGAGCTACTCGCTCGCCGAAGTCGCGCCGGTCGCCAGGACTCTCGCTCTCGCGGGAGCGACCGTGGTGCCACTTCTGAACGGTGTTGAAGCCGCGACTGACCTGGAGCGAATGGGAGTTCCAGTCGCGCAGATAATGGGCGGCCAGACAAACGTTAGCGCGTTCAAGGCAGGGCCCGGGCTGATTCAGCGCGCGATCTGGAAGGAGCGTATTGTCGTCGGCGAAATCGGGGGCGGAATTTCTCCACGCGCGGTGAATCTGGTCGACGCTTTTCGTGCGGCTGACGTAGACGCAGTCGCTTCGGAACAGATCGTAGTGGACCTCTGGCGCAAGTTCAACATGCTCTGCGCGATGGCGGCCGCTTGCGGGATGGCGCGGAGCGATGTCGGGAGTATTCGCGATACGGTGCTTGGAAATCTGCTGATCGAGCGTGCGGTGAACGAAATAGCCGCAGTCGGACGCGCGAAGGGCGTACCGATTCCAGTCTCACAGGAGTCCGAAATAATGGCATTGATTGAAGCGCTCCCACCACGAATGAAACCAAGTTTTCTTCTCGATCTTGAGCGCGGCGGCCCGAACGAGATCGAGGTGCTGAGCGGCGCGGTGTCCAGATTCGGCCGTGACACCGGAGTGGCCACGCCGGTTCATGATACTGCGGCGGCAGTGCTCGCGCCGCACGGAGTCTGATCGGATCGCAGCGAACCATGTTTCACTGTTGCATGAAACTCAACTCACAATGAGGCAGCTCGTGTACTCTGCGCGTCCTTTCATCAATCTTTCGAGTTCGATCGCCCTCTCAGTTGCGCTCGCGCTCGCAATGCCGCTGCACGCGCAGGTTGTGCCTGCGCCGCAGGCAGACTCTGTGCGATTCCATGGAACGCAGTGGCGCTCGATCGGCCCGAACCGTGGTGGGCGCTCGATAGCGGCGGCGGGGAGTTCGTCCCGGCCACTCGAGTACTATTTCGGCGCTACCGGCGGCGGTCTCTGGAAGACGACTGATGGCGGTCAGACGTGGAAGCCGGTTACCGACAAGCAGCTTCGCTCGAGCTCGGTCGGCGCCGTGGCGGTATCGGAATCGAATCCGGACGTTGTTTACATAGGAATGGGCGAGACGGACATCCGCGGCAACATCATGCAGGGTGATGGCGTCTACAAGTCCATTGACGGCGGAAAGAAGTGGACGCATGTCGGCCTCGACGACACCCAGTCCATCGCCAAGATCCGCATCGATGCGACCAACCCCGACATCGTCTACGTGGCTGCCCTCGGCCATCCGTCGGCCCCCAACGCCGAGCGTGGCGTATTCAAGACGACGGACGGCGGCAAGACCTGGCGGAAGGTTCTGTTCCGCGACAACCGGACCGGTGCGATAGATCTTTCAATCGACGCAAAGCATCCGCAGACGATCTACGCCGCCATGTGGGAGGCGTATCGCAACTCGTGGTCGATGTCGAGCGGCGGACCGGGCAGTGGACTGTTCAGGAGCACCGACGGTGGCGAGCACTGGACCGAGCTCACGCGAAACGCAGGAATGCCTCGCGGGATGATCGGAAGGATCGGCGTTTCTGTTTCGCCTGTGGACGGCAATCGTGTGTACGCGATGGTCGAAGCAGCCGACGGAGGGCTGTATCGGTCCGACGACGCCGGCGCCACATGGAAGCGAACCAACGATGAACGGAAGCTGCGTCAGCGCGCCTTCTACTACACGCACCTCACCGCTGACCCGCAGCTTCTCGATCGTGTCTACGTTCTGAACGTGAACTTCTTTCGATCCGACGACGGCGGTGTGAAGTTCGACACCACCCTGTCGGTTCCGCACGGCGACAACCACGAGCTCTGGATCGCACCAAACGACAACCGTCGAATGATCGAGGCAAACGATGGCGGTGGAACCGTCTCGGTGAACGGTGGCGCGACCTGGACCGACGAAGACTTTCCGACGGCGCAGCTGTATCACGTAGCGACCACTCGCGACTTCCCGTATCACGTTTGCGGTGCGCAGCAGGACAATTCCACGCTCTGCCTCCCTTCCAGCGACTGGTCCAATCTCCGCGGAGCGCGCTCGCGCACCGTTGGCGACTGGATGTACGACGTGGGTGGCGGCGAGTCGGGCTACATCG
>JALYYT010000270.1 GCA_030946285.1 Gemmatimonadota bacterium | reverse complement strand
AGCTCGCCCTGATAACCCTTTGCGCGTGCCTGCGTGAGATTGGCGTAGTATGCAGGAGCGAGCTCCGCATAATCTGGTGGACCGCCGTAGGAACCGGCGACGTACTGAATCTGGTTGCTGAACCGCTGATCGAAACCTCCCGCGCCGAGACGCAGTGCCCCACTGAACAGGGTCTGCTCCAGGCGAACGTCCAGCGAGTGCGACTGCTCCGGCTGAAGCGCTGCATTCGGTGCGTTGTACACTGAGCCCTGTGTCTGGTAGAACGCCGGTGCGTTGAATCCCGTACCGTATGACGCCTTCAGGCGCGCATCCCGCCAAAGTCCGGCGGATGCTCCAGCGTGAAACGTGGTGACACTCCCGAAGTCCGAATGGACGTCGTGTCTGGCGCTCAGATCGTATGCGATTGCGTCCGTGGGTGAGCCCTGCACTGCAACGTAATATCCGCGGGTCCTCCGCTGGTTCGCGGTCCCCGGCGTTGTAACTGGAGTTACGCCGCGCGTGGACGACGCGAAGTTTACCGTGACGGTGCGGCTGCTCTGCTCCTCCACCTGGTACTGCGCACCCGCCGTGGCGGTGCCGGCGGATCCGAGAGACGCTTCAAACCTTGCCTCTCCGAATCTCCGGAATCCATCGACCGGCGCAATCGTCTTGGTATGCGCTGCACCGCCGGAACCTGGCGATTTCGTATCCTCCGAAAGGCCATGAATCTCGTTATCGCCACCGAGCAGCCTGAATTTCACGCCGGTGGCGAGCCTGCGTGACGCATCGAGCCCTGCCACGAACCTGTGCTCACGCGTGTAAGAAGTGGAATCGTTCACCGCGCCCGTATAGTCCGTGGGAAAGTGGTACAGCGAACCCGTGTACCGGGTGGTAATGCCGATCGTCGACATCCCATCCGGACGAATCGTAAGCGCACCGTTGAGGTCACCGTTGCTGTACGAGTTGTTGAATGCGGCGACTCCATCGGTGCTGTGCCAGCCTCCGCCAAGAGAGTAGCTGACAATGCCGCTGCCACCACGCAGCGACAGTGATCCGTCCCGGGATCCATAGCTGCCCGCACGGCCGTCAGCATCGATCGCGAGCGGCCCGCCGCCACGCTTCGTGAAGATCTGAATGACTCCTGACACCGCGTCAGCACCGTAGAGAGCGCTCGATGGGCCGTAAACAATCTCGATCCGGTCCACGTTGTCGAGCGACAGATTCTCGAAGAACTGGATTCCGCCAACCGCATTCACCGGTGTTCCGTCGACCAGAACCTTGGTGTATCTGCTCTCGCCGCCCCGCATGAACACGGACGTGACTCCTCCGTACGAGCCGCTCTGCACGACGGCGAGCCCCGGCGCCTGCCGAAGTGCCTCCGCGACAGTCGTCACGCCCTCCGCGCGAAGACGGTCACCATCGAGCACAGTCACAGGCTGACTGACCGAAGATGCGGGGGTTGGAATCCTCGTCGCGGACACCACGACGGGGTCGAGAGTGGTTGTATCGGCGCGTTGCGCGGATGCGAGCGCGGGAACCAGCGCAAGTGTCGAGAGGTATCGCAATCTCATGGTGGTAGCAGGTCTTGAAGTGATGTGTGTCAGTTTGGTCGCCGGAGTGGTACAAGTGTTGGCGCGTTGACGGCCGGGTCGCGCGTGACCACGAGAGGCCACCCGTAAACGCGCTCGAGCAGCTCTCCGCGCATCACGTCATCCGGCTTTCCCTGGGCCGCGACGGCACCGTCATGCAGCAGTATCATCGTGTGGGCGAAACGTGCGACGAGATTGAGCTGATGGCTCACGAGCAGCACGGCAGTGCCCGCTTCCGCGAGTGTCACTGCGAGCTGAAAGATCTCCATCTCGTGAGCGATGTCGAGAAAAGAGGTTGGCTCGTCGAGCACGAGTGCTTCCCCGCCCTGCGCGAGAGCGCGCGCTATCCGTACGCGCTGCCACTCGCCACCGGACAACTCGTCCGTTCCACGGGTGAGCAGCGCATCGACGCTCGCGCGTCGCGCGGCCGCTGACACCGCGTTCGCGTCGCTGGTCGCGCCGTCGCCATGCTCGCCGTGCTCGCCGCGACGATCATCGCGGCGCGGGTAGCGGCCCAGCGCGATGTATTCCTCGACACGGCGGGTGAAAAGAGTCTCTTCCCGCTGAGTGACGACCGCGCATCGGCGAGCGATCTCGCCACGCGCAAGCGTGCGGATGTCCACGCCGTCCAGCATTATCCGTCCACTCTGCAGCCCCACCCTCCCGAGCAGGGCGCGCACGAGCGTGCTCTTGCCACTGCCGTTCGGTCCAACGACGGCGGTTACTTCACCGCGTGGCGCCAGAAACGAAACGTCGTTCACGACTGGCTTCCCGCCGGGATCGTACGCGATCGTCACATGCTCGTACTGGATCATCGTGTCCTTCGGAGCTGAACGAGGAAGAACGGCACGCCCAGTACTGCCGTCACCGCGCCCAGTGGCAGTTCCGATGGCGGGATGACGATCCGCGCCAGGAGATCAGAGCCGACGACGAGAATCGCGCCGATGAGCGCGCAGCCGGCGAGCAATGAGCGCTGTCGCGTGAGTCCGAATGCGCGAGCCATGTGCGGAACAACCAGCCCCACGAATCCGATCAGCCCCGCCGCCGCCACTGTAGCCGCCGCGATGAGGGCGCTCGCCAGAAACGCTCGGCGAGTGGCGTGTGCGACATTCACGCCCAGGCCTGCAGCCGACTCGTCGCCAAGCGTGAGCACGTCTATCTCCGCGGCGTGCCGCACGAGGTATCCGACGCCGACGGCGACGTACGCGGCCAGCCATGCTACCGTGAACCAGGTAGTGTCGGCGACTGAGCCCATCATCCACCACAGTGCTCCACGCACCGTGTTGGGCGGGACGTTGGCGAGCAGGATCATGATTACTGCGTTGGCGAACGCGCCGACTACCACGCCAGCCATCAACAGAATTCTGACGTCCGTATTGCCGCTGCGCCCTGCGCCGCGCGCCACGCCCATCGCGAGCATCACGGCGACCGTGGCTCCGGCGAAGGCGAGCAGAGGCCAGAACGCAGACGACACGCGGAACATCATCGCGAGCACGGCACCCACGGCGGCACCGCCGGATACGCCGAGCAGATAGGGTTCCGCGAGTGGATTGCGAAGTGTGGATTGCAGCGTTGCTCCACTCGTGCCGAGCGCAATGCCAACGAGCGCGGCGAGTGCAACGCGCGGGAGTCGAAGTGTTACGAGAATGGCACGCGCCGGCGTATTGGCGCTCGAGACCATCGCCGCGAGTATCTGGGCGAGCGACAGCCGCACCGTCCCGAACGCTATCGCCAGAAGGCATACGATGACAAGCGCCGCAACGGCTGCCCCCCAGTGCCAGGCCCGGTGTCGAATCACGGGAGCACGATGCCCGGGTGCAGCGCACGGGCCATCGTCGCCGCAGCTGTTCCCATCTGCACGGACGGCCGGAGCACGAGCGTCAACGGTATACGAATTATCCGGTGTTGCGCCGCAGCCGGAACGGCGCGCCACGCGCCGCTCAGGTCGGTATCGCTCCCGCCTTCGCCGCCACGTATGATGAATTGCGGATTGCGGGCCGCGACGTCTTCCAGTGAAACAATCGGCGATGGTCGCGTCACGTCGGCGTACACGTTTCTCGCGCCGGCGATCTGGAGGAGTTCGTTCATGAAGCTGCCGCCACCGACAACCATCGGCGACGCATCCATGAGTGGCCACACGACCGTTGGATGCGGGAGGTTGCGCGTAGCTGCCGCGACGGCGTCGAGCGAGCGGCGCACCGTGTCCGCGACGAGTTTTGCCCTCGAGCTGTCACCGAGCAGCTGGCCGATGATAGCGATGCCGCGGTAGAAGTCTGCAACACGGTCAATCCGGAGTGAGAGCGTGCGTATTCCAGCGCTCTCCAGCTGTGCGGCAGCTGCGCGATTGTCCTCGCTCGCATAAAGAATCACGAGATCCGGGTGTGCCGAGATTATCGCCTCGGTGTTCGGACCGATACCGTTACCAAGATCCGGGACCCTGTGCGCCTGCACGGGCCATTCGTCCCAGTGCGACCGGCCGACCAGTGTAGCGCCGGCTCCGATCGCGAAGATCGTTTCGGTGGTCGTGGGGTTGAGGGAGACGACTCGTTGCGGATGAACACCGTAGCTGATTGGGCGGCCGAAGTCATCTCGCGACGAGGCTGCCGCCGACAGAGGTGCCGAAGTTGAAGAAGCGGCTGGCGCGATGCGGGCTACGCGGGCGATGCGCGCGGCTTGCGCGGAGTCAGCTGGCTGAGCGCGCTCCGCACTGCAACCATTCACGATCAGCAACGCTACTACCGCAATGAGCGCGGAGCGCGGCACAAGGAAGCGAGCGAACGCAACGTTCGGTCGGCCGTGAATATTCGCGTCGAGTGCGGTACTTGAAATCAAGACGGGCATCCTCTCCCGGAGGACGCCCGCAACGTGTGTACGCTATCGAGATCGATTACGTACAACGCCACCAGCCCCTCCCCCGAGGGTCTGAAAGATGTGGCGCGGACGAGAGTCGTCTCCTGGCTCCGGGCCGTTGCATCTCCCTTCCCGGCTTCGACTGCCAGTGGGTTCTCAGATGAACGTGTTGCCCGTTACAGTGGCGGGGCCGCGCCGGCATTTCACCGGCTTCCGTGTCCCCCGACCGCGAACTTCAATTATTCCGTGAAGCTACCGGCGGCGGAGGGTCCGCGCAAGCGCCAGCGTCATGGCGCCGCCGATCACGAGAGTGAGGCCGGCTACGAAGTAGAGCTCCATTGGTTGCTTCAGCTCGGGTACGCTGATGATCGTGACGGAATTCGGGCGTACCTCGCCTGCCAGGAAGCGACGGAAGGTGTGACCTTCGATGGCGACGGGTGCCACGGCGCGCAGTCCGGCACCGGTCACAGTCGCGGTAGAGTCTTCCGCGAGAATTTCGAGCACGACTGCGCCGCGCTCGAGGGGTATGTGCAACGGGAACGCGTCGGAGGGGAGATCATAGTGGAAAGCGAGTTGCTTCATTCCCGGCGCGAGCGCGGCGTACACCAGCACGCGCGAATCCGCGAACTTGACCGCGGCTGCGGGAATATCTCCATCGGCTACGACCGGTGACCGCGCGTTCGACGGAATCAGAGCACTGAACACCGCGGCGGATACCGATTCATTCGGCGCAACCTTCGTTACCGACGTATCGTTCGTGAGCTCGAAAACTTCGGTCACGGTTCGCTCGCCATCCGGCGCCGCTCGGCTGACAATGATGTGCCGGCCGCGAACGGTGATTGGTATGGCGCGCGAAGTCGTATCGAAAACCGCGATCTCCGCATCCTCTCCCGAATCTGCGCCGGCGCGGAGCGGATGCGAGAAGTACGCGACTCCGTGGTGTGATGACGAGACAAAGTATATCGCATCGCCCGCGCCGGTTCGGCGGTAGTCGAAGCGATACCGGCCGTCATGGTTAGTGCGCGTCGAATCCACAGGGCCCGCGCGGTCGGTGCCGACTCTATGCAGTGTCACCCACGCATCCGCAACCGCAAGAACGGAATCGCCGCCCGGCTTCACGACTCGTCCGGCGACACTGGATACATTCTGCCCGGACGCATCCTGCTTGGACGCATCCTGCGCGATAACGGTCGCGCATGGCGCAAGCGTGGCGACCGCCGCAGCTGTCGCCACGGTCAGCGCTACATGCCGCAGATCGTGAAGCCTATG
>JALYYT010000044.1 GCA_030946285.1 Gemmatimonadota bacterium | reverse complement strand
TCGCCGCCGTGCGTGCCGAAGTACCTGAAGAGCGCGTTCGCTGTTGCCGCCGGCGAGTTGTGGTTGATCGCGACGTCGCCGCGCGCCTTTGCCGCCTCGGCGAAAAGATCCCGCACGTTGGCGCGAGTGACCGTCGGCGCGCTCGATTCCACGACCGCTCCCGCGGATTTCAGGTCAGCAACCGCGCGATCGAACACCGAGAGCGACTCGGCGGTCATCTGCCCGCGCGGCACGTGCGCCTCGACGAGGCCGAGTCGCGCGTTGACGAGAGCGTCGTCGCGCAAATGGGCGAGCGTCCCGCGCCTCCGCGGTGTGAGGAGCGCCAGGCCATCCGACGAATCCGGTCCGGCGATCGCATCCAGCAGGAGCGCGGCATCGGCGACATGACGGGCGAGCGGACCGTGCGTGTCGAGATACGGCCAGGTCGGAATCACGCCGGTGCGCGGCACGAGTCCGAAGGTCGGCTTCATTCCCACCACGCCGCAGAACTGCGCCGGAATTCGGTTGGAGCCTCCGTCGTCGGTTCCGAGGGCTGCGAACGCGATCCCGCAGGCGACCGATACCGCGGAGCCGGCGCTCGAGCCGCCCGGCGTCTTCGTGCCTGTCGGGTCGTATGGGTTGCGCACCTGGCCGGTCAGAGAGCTGGTCCCGTTGCCGTGATACGCAAAGTCATCGGCTGCCGTCTTGCCCAGGACGATCGCGCCAGCCGAACGCATGCGCGCAACCTCTATCGAATCGCGACGCACCGTGCCCGGAAACAGTTTCGCCCACTCGCCGTTCGATGCGGTGGTGCGAAGCCCGTTCATGTCGTAGATGGATTTCGCGAACAGGGGAACACCATCGAGGGGTCCACGGAGTCTGCCATGCTTTGCGCGCGCGTCCGAAGCACGGGCCTCGTCCATCGCTGTTCCGGAAAGCTGGTCGATCGCGTGGAGCGTCGCATTCCATGCGCTGTCTCGATCGAACGCTTCCTTAGTTACCTGTGCGGCACTCCAATCACGACGCGCGCGTCCAGCCTGATAGTCGACAATCGTGCCGGAGAGCGGATCGGTGACGCGCTCCGGCCAGCGAACGAAAGGAACCGCGAAGAGTGCGCTCAGCTCCAGAAGGGCTTCGCGTCGGGAAATCGGCATGGTTGTAAAGCAGACGGTTTAGCGGGGCCAGCCAGAGCCTAAGATACGCGAGTAAGCGATGGCGCGGATGTCCTGCTACGCTTTCGAACCGGCTCGGTGTGTTGCCATGATTACTCTCAACCCGACTGGCGCTGAAGGTGTTCCGCTAGGCCGCCGACGCCGGACGACCGACGCGCGCGATCCGCGCGTCGATGAGGGGACGAATCAGATCGATCGCTGCATGAAGCTGCTCCGGCGTAAACGGCTTGGTGAGATAGCCATCGGCTCCTGCCGTCAGAAAACGCTTGCGATCCTCAGCCATCGCGTGCGCGGTGAAGGCAACGATCGCGATGTGCCCTCCCGTGGTGATCTCGGCGCGCCGAATTTCTGCCGTTGCCTCGAGGCCGTCCATGACCGGCATCTGCACATCCATGAGGATGAGATCGAACTCATTCACGGCCAGCGCGTCGAGGGCCTTTTGGCCGGTCACGACGCGCGTAACGATGTGACCAGCCTTCTTCAGAAGTACTGACGCGAGCAAAGCGTTCACCGCGTTGTCCTCGGCCAACAGGACACGGAGCGGGATGAAGCCATCGCGCAAAGCCACGGCGGGAATCGGTACGACAGTCATCTCAACCTCTGGAGCGAGCTGAAAGGGAATTGTCACATGAAAGGTGCTGCCTACGCCGGGCTTGCTCTCCACCCAGATTCGACCGCCCATCAATCGCGTCAGCTGCGACGCTATGGACAGGCCGAGGCCCGTACCCCCGAACTTGCGCGTCGTTGACGCATCCGCCTGCGCGAATGAGTCGAAGATCGTCGTCTGCTGGGCGACCGGAATGCCGATAACCGTGTCGGATACACTGATGTGGAGCGTTTCTCCCGCGGAATCGCGATCGTCGAGCTCCACGCGTAAAACCACCTCACCGCGTTCGGTGAATTTGATCGCATTGCCGACAAGATTGATCACGATCTGCCGAACGCGGCCCGGATCCCCTATCAACCGGGTCGGAACGTTCGCGGCCATGCTATGCGCGAGTTCTATCTTCTTCTGCACCGCGCGGGGCGCCAAGAGCTGCATGATGTCGTCGATTGCCGCGCAAAAGTCGAACTCGATGGGATCGAGCGAGAGCTTCCCGGCTTCCATCTTCGAAAAATCCAGGATGTCGTTGATGATGATCAGCAGGGAGTCGGCCGAGCTCCCGACGATCTCGAGATACTCACGCTGCAGCGGAGTGACATCGGTCTCCAGAACCAGTGCGGTCATGCCGATCACGCCGTTCATCGGCGTCCGGATCTCGTGACTCATGTTCGCCAGGAATTCGCTCTTGGCTCTGTTGGCGACCTCCGCGCGTTCCCTCGCCGCGACGAGCTCTGACGTGCGGACAGCGACCTCACGCTCCAGCTCCTCGCCGTGACCAAGGAGGCGATGTTCATGGAACTCCATCTGTGCGATCATGCCGTTGAAGTTGTGCACGAGCGCGCCTATCTCGTCGCTGCGCTCCGCATCTGTCGCCCGTAATGAATAGTTCTTCGTCTTGGCGACCTCGTGAGCCGTATTGGCCAGTGCCAGGATCGGGGCGGAAATGATTTTCTGCAGCGTCAATGACATAAGATAGAGCACGACCATTGTCGCGATCATTACCGCGAGCAACAGCCACGCGCTTTGAATCTCATGGCGCACGATCTCGGAATGATCCGCCGAGATGTAGATGAATCCGACGATATCGCCCCTGGATCGGATCGGACGTACGACCAT
>JALYYT010000261.1 GCA_030946285.1 Gemmatimonadota bacterium | reverse complement strand
CCATATTGATCGAGCACGGCCTGAGTAACCGGCGGGGTCTGATCGAATCTCGGCCTGTCCCAACGTACGCCGATCGTGACGTTCAGACGAGGGTCGGCCGCCCACACATCCTCGATGTAGAACGCGTACAGCTTCGCCTGGAACGTCGCGATACCGTGCGCCGGGTCCGTCGGTGACGGAGCGCTCACGACGTAATTCGAGGCAATGCCCCTGTTCAGCGAGTCGAGGCTGTTGAAGGTCCAGGAGCCGAGTGAGTTCTGACCGAACAGATTGACCGGCCGATAGAACTGGTCCTTGGTTCCGATCGTGACGTGGTGATCTCCGATCGGGATGGTGAGGTTGTCCGTAATCTCGAACGTGCGCTGGTCCAGGCTATTGCCCTGCGACGAAGATTCGGTGCCGGCGATGAATGACGCGGTTCCGTTGGAGCCGTCGGTGCGCGGGATGCCGCGAACCGTGATCTGTGGATAGTGCACGGGAACCGTGCGGAAATCGCTGGTCTTGGTGAGGTTCAGCAGCAGTTCATTGAACACGCCGCTCTGCAGGTTGGTGAGGAACTCTGCGACTGATGAGTTCGTCTTGGTGCTGAACTGATACTGGTTGGAGGTCAGACCAAAGTTCGGCGAGGCCGACGTAGCTGATCCGCGACCGAACGACACGTTGTTGGCGGACGCGTAGTTGTGACGCAGCACGAGGCGCGTATTGAGTGGAAGGTATGCGTCCACACGACCGAAGATATTTGTCTTCGGGTTGAGGCGCTGCACCTGCGCACCGGTTCCACCGTTCGCCAGACCGTAGGTATTGGTGAGAATGCTGTTGAACTGATCGATCGATGATTGCGACACGAATTGGTCGGGCGCGCCAATGTACGAACCGGTCGTTGGCGTGCGGAACTTCTCGTGCTCGGGATTGACGAAGAAGAAGAGGTGGTTGCGGATGATCGGGCCACCGAGTGAGAATCCGTACTGCTGCTTGAGGAACTGCTTGAGATACGGCTGGCTGCGCTCGAGATTCTGAGTCTGCGAGTAGCCGTATGCACTACCGTGGAAGTCGTTGGTCCCGCTCTGGGTGACAGCGTTGATGAGCAGACCGCCGAAATTGCCCTGGCGAACGTCGAACGGCGAGAGCAGCACCTGGTACTGCTTGACCGACTCGAGTGGAATCGACTTGGCATTCGCCTGGCTTCCTGGCTGACCGGTTGTGCCCAGTCCGAAGAGATCGCCCGCCGCGGCGCCGTCAATCTGGATGGCGTTCTGGCGGATGTTGACGCCGCCACCGGATAGATAACCAGTGGTCGTCGAGACCTGCGGCACGAGTGTGACGAAGTCCGCGAAGTTGCGGTTCAGGGTCGGAAGCCGCCTAAGCGACGAATCCGAAATCGTCGTGCCGGCGCCGGTCTTGGCGGCCGAGATGACAGCGTTTGCCGAGGCTCCCGTAACCTGAACCGCGGTGAGCGTGGCCGCCTGGCGGCTGAGCTGGAAGTCGGCGCGGGTGATCTGGCTCAGTGTGACGCGAAGCCCTTCCTTGGCCATTGGCGCGAAGCCGATGCGGCGAACGGTAACGGTGTATGGTCCGCCGACTTCGAGACCCTGCACGATGTAGCGTCCTGCATCGCGGGTAGTTCCGCGTGTGATTACGCCGGTAGTGTTGTCCCGAACCTGAACCTGTGCTCCCTCCACGGGGGCTCCGGATTCATCGGTGACCGTTCCGGCTATTGATCCTGAAGTGATGTTCTGGGCACTGGCGTGTCGAGCGCTTCCTATAAAGCAAACGACCGCCAAGCCCAGTGCCGTAACCAAACGACTCTTGAGCATGCATTCTCTCAGTTTGAGGAAGCGTACATTTTACGGAAATTTTGCGAATTCGGGCAGGGGCAATTTGCAACGACTCCGCAACTCACTCATCGAACAGGTGTTCGATTGATCCATGGGTAAAAGATCAGGCCCGAAAAAATGACGCCGAAGATGGCAAGAGTCGGGATTCTCGCTGTCGGGTCTGCCAGCGCGCTACTCAGCAAATAGAGGATGGCCAGGACGAAGATGACGGGCGCCACCGGGTACCAGAGCGCCCTGACGGCGGGATTGTAGCCGGACTTCTTCCGCCTGAGCGGATAGATCGCGGCTACTCCAAGCGCATAGAACGGGATGATCGCTGTGACGAAGGTGTCGGCGAGCTGCTCGAAGGTGCGCAGCATGACGAAGACAATTCCGAGCGCCGTAGCGAGCAGAATGGCCGCGCCGGGCGTCTGGAAACGCGGTTGCACGCGGGCGAGCCGCCGAAATAGCAGGCCGTCAGTCGCCATCGCGAATAGGATGCGTGGGCCCGTCAACATGGAACTCGCCAGTGTTCCGAGCGCGGAGAGCATCACTACCACGCCGACTGCAGCGACTCCACGCTCGCCCACCAGTTTCTGTGCAACATCGGCGGCCACGAGCTTGGAATGGCGCATCTCGTCGATCGAGAGGACGGAGAGATACGCGACGTTGGCGAGAAGATAGAGTGCGATGACGGCGAGGGTACCGTATATGAGCACCTTCGGGAGATTGCGCTCGGGATCCTTCACCTCGCCGCCGACAAAGCTCACGTCGGCCCAGCCGTCGTACACCCAGAGCACTGAAGTGAGAGCTAGCGCGAATGGTACGAAGCCAAAACTTCCCGCGGGCGCAACGGGAACGAAGTGGCCCCCCGTGCTTGGCAGTGCGCCAAGAGCAATTATCTCGATGCCAATGAGCCCCGCGCACTTGAGGATGGTCAGCGTGTTCTGTACCAGCGTTCCCCATTTCACTCCGACGTAATTGAGTATCCCCATGACGCCGATTGACACTGCGGCGATGTAGTGAACCCACTGAGCGTACGGCTCCAGCGACGGATTGTGCCCCGCAGAGCGCAACAAATACTCCGCGAAGGTCGTGGAAATCGCGCCGAGCGCTGCGGCCCTGATGACAACGAGTTCAGCCCAGCCGAAGAGAAAAGCAGGAATGCGTCCCCACCCTTCCCTGATGTACACATAGACCCCGCCGGTGGCGGGATATGCGCTCGCGATCTCCGCGAGCGTCAGAGCACCGCAGAGTGCAACGAGCCCTCCGAACACCCAGAGGGACAGCATCGGAAGCGGTCCGGGGAGGCGATCCGCGATACCCGCTGGCGAGCGGAAGATGCCGGAACCCACGGTGGATCCGACGAGGACTGCAACGGCGCTCCAGAGGCCGATTCGGCGTGGCAATGCGGAAGGCATCCACAACGGTACTGCAACCAATGGTGGTTGGCGAGTAGCTTTCGGATCCATAATGGATCTTCATCGAGCACTTTTCTGGGCGTGTCTCGCCATAACGGTCGTCGCCGAGCTGCTGATTCTGCGGTCGGCGTTTTTTCCGCCGAACGACGTAGTTCCCGCCGACAACATGCCTCGCTCGCCACGGATCGTGGAAATGATCTGGGGTGTGCTGCCAGCGATCGCGCTGGCGGCAATATTCTGGATCGTCAGGGGAGCGATCTGATGGCGGAACGATTCCCGGAGAACGGTGCGGGTGAGCTGGCGTCGCCGGCAGGATCGAACATCGCGCTTCGAGTACTCGCCTATGTGGCGGTAGTGGTGGCGTTCGCGCAGATCATGTTCGGAGCGATCGTGCGGATTACGGGATCCGGAATGGGGTGCGGCGATCACTGGCCGACGTGCCAGGGGTTTCTCATTCCACCGCTCGAGAGGCCCGACCTCATAATAGAAGTCACACATCGGTATCTGGCGGCGACTGTCACGGTCGTCATTCTCGCCCTGCTCCTGACGGCGTTCATGCAGCGGGCGAATCGGGGAGTTGGTGGACCGCACGGGATACTCCGTTCAGCGTTGCTCGCAATGAGTCTTGTGCTCGTGGCGGCGATCTTCGGTGCGATCACGGTCAAGCTCTCCCTCAATCCGTACGTGATCGTCACGCATCTTTCGATCGCGATGACGTTGCTGGCTGTGCTATCCATTACGGTGCTGCGGGCGGGCGGATGGGGATGGGATGGAACGGGCGCTGCGTCGGGCCGGACTTACCGTTCGTCGCGAGTCGCCGTGATTCTCGCTTTTCTCATTCTCGTGTTCGGCGCGCTCACGGCGAATGTCGCAGGGGCGAACATCTCGTGTCAGGGCTTCCCGACGTGCCGCTCGGTACTGGTGACTGGCGCTCCGTTGTACATCCAGGTCACGCACAGGGTACTCGCGTTTCTGCTGCTGTTCCACATGATCGGTGTCGTGATCGGAGTGCGAAAGCGACGCGAATCGCTGCTCCTTCGCCGGGCTGCGTGGTTCGCCATGGGCGCAATACTCCTCCAGATAATGATCGCTGCGGGCATGGTTGAAATGCATCTTCCGCCTGGATGGCGGTCATTGCACCAGGCTGTTGGCACGCTGGTATGGCTCGCGATCTTCACGATGGCAGCGATCGCGCGATACTCTCCGCCCGATCATCGCACGGCGGCTGTCCCGTGAAGTTGGATCAGCCGGTAAGCCTGGACGGTATGCCGGCCGCCGGTTCGTCTCACTCTCTGGTGGCGGATCTGATCGCGCTGACCAAGCCGCGGATCATCTCGTTACTGCTGCTGACGACCATTGCCGCGATGTACGTCGCCGGCACGCCGAGTGGCTGGCTGGTTGTCACGGTGCTGGTGGGCGGTTATCTCATGGCGGGTGGGGCGCACGCCGTGAACATGTATCTGGATCATGACATCGACGCGCACATGCCGAGGACGAAGCTGCGGCCGATTCCCAGCGGTCGCATGAGTGCGCGATCCGTGCTCGCATTCGGGATTCTGCTCTCGACGGCAGCGACATTCCTTCTGGCGCGGTTTGCGAATTTGCTGACGGCGGCGATGGCTCTGCTCGGATTCTACGGTTACGTCTTTCTGTACACGCACTGGCTCAAGCGAAGAACGCCGCAGAACATCGTCATAGGTGGCGCTGCGGGCGCAATTCCGCCGCTTGTCGGATATGCTGCGGTGAGCGGGAATCTGGATCTCACGGCATGGACGCTTTTCCTCATCATTTTTTACTGGACCCCGCCGCATTTCTGGGCACTCGCGCTTCTCAAGCAGAAGGACTATGGCGCCGCGGGAGTGCCTATGGCGCCTCTCATTTGGGGTGAGCGTCACACGCGCGACCAGATGCTGTGGTATCTGGGAATAATGATCTCGCTGTCGGTGCTTCCATTCTGCACGGGAGCATTCGGCAACTTCTATCTGATCAGTGCGCTCGTGGTTGCAGCTCCGCTGCTATTCGGCGTGATCAAGATGCGGATGCAACCGGACAACTCGACTAGTACAGCGCGATTCGTGTTTCACTATTCGCTGCTGTACCTGGCCCTGCTCTACGTAGCAATGGTTGTCGACCTTCACGTGTTCAGATAGTGGCGACGACTGGAAAACGAGACTTGGTAGAAGCAACGAAGGACGGCCAGCGCAAGCCAGTTTCACCCAAGTCGCTCGGCCGTCTCTTCACGCGGGCGCGCCCGTATGGCTGGCAGATCGCGCTCGCGACTCTTTGCCTGCTTGCGGCAAGTGCAGCCGGGCTCGCGTTCCCCGCCATCGTCGCGATGCTGCTGGACACGGCGTTCCAGCACGGCAACTCACATCTGCTCAACGAAATAGCCGGCGGACTGCTGCTTCTGTTCGCGGTCCAGGCGCTGTTGAACATGGCGCAGGTTTATCTGCTGACCGCTACCGCGGAACGTGTCATCGCAAGACTCCGCACCGACCTTTTTTCCCACCTCGTTCACCTGTCGCCCGGCTTCTTCACGGATCGCCGGACGGGAGAGTTGACGAGCAGGTTGTCGTCGGATACGAGTGTGCTGCAGACGGTACTCAGCACGAACATGTCGGAGTTCACTCGCCAGTCCATCTTTCTGATAGGCGCGGTAGTGCTGCTGACGATCAAGCAGCCCGCGCTAACCGGCACGACACTCGCCGTCGTACCGCTCGTGGTAGGGTCTGCGTTCCTGTTCGGAAGAATGCTTCGACGCGCGAGCACGGGCGTGCAGGACAAGATCGCTGAAGCGTCGGGCACAGCGGACGAGGCGTTTTCGCAGATCAGGATGGTGCAGAGCTTCACAGCCGAGGCCGAGGAGGCGCGCAAGTACGACCGCCATCTGGACGACGTCGTTCGTGCAGCCGTGAATCGCGCGAAGGTCCGTGGCGTGTTTTTTGGAGCGCTGACCTTCTTTGGATTCAGTGGCGTTGTTGTCGTACTGTGGGAAGGCGGGCGGCTGGTGCTTTCCGGTCAGCTCACGGCGGGCGCTCTCGTATCGTTCCTGCTCTACGCGTTGTACGTAGCGGGTGCGGTGGCTTCGCTCGCTTCGCTTTTCGGTGCATATCAGGAAGCGGCCGGGGCGGCACGACGCATATTCGAACTGCTGGACATGACGCCGACCGTGGTGGATGCGATCAGCCCGGCGACGCTGCCTCGACCGAACCGCGGCGAGGTGGCGCTCGAGCACGTGGAGTTCAGGTATCAGCCAGAGCTGCCGGAGGCGTTGAGTGACGTCTCGTTCCACATCGCGCCAGGCGAGATCGTCGCGCTGGTCGGCCCGAGCGGAGCAGGAAAGACAACGATCGCTTCGCTGCTGCCTCGCTTCTGGGATGTCACCGGGGGCAGAATTACGTTCGACGGCTTCGACATCCGCGACATCGCCCTGCGCGATTTGCGTGAATCAATCGGAGTCGTGCCGCAGGAGCCGACCCTCTTCAGCGGCACCGTCGCAGACAACATCGCCTACGCGATGGCGGGACGAGGCGAGCCGGTTCCACACGTCCAGATCGAGGCCGCAGCACGGGCGGCGAACGCACACGAGTTCATCGTTCGATTGCCGCAGGGCTACGACACGCAGGTGGGAGAGCGCGGCGTGAAGCTCTCGGGCGGCCAGCGTCAGCGTCTCGCGATCGCACGGGTGTTTCTCAAAAACCCCGCACTGGTGATCCTGGATGAAGCGACTTCGAGTCTCGATTCCGAGAGCGAGCGTCTGGTGGAGGAAGCAATGGAGGAGCTGCTGGTCGGCCGATCCACGCTCATCATCGCACACCGGCTTTCGACCGTGCTGCGCGCTGACCGCGTCGTAGTGCTCGAGCACGGCCGCATAGTGGAGACTGGCCGTCATTCAGATCTGCTGGATGCGGAAGGTACCTACTCCAAGCTGTATCGCGGGCAATTCCGCGCGGGCGATCGCGTAGCGCTGGAGAGCCTGTAACACCGCGAGCAATCGCATCAGTATCACTGCATGATTCGAGGACCGGAGCGAGGTATACAGTGCGCCGCGAGCCTCACCCGTCAGCTTCGCCGCTTACTCAACAATTCGGAGGCGTCAGGTGTTGCCACAACGTTCAGTCCGCCGCAGCCATACGACGCGTGCAGCGTTTACCACCGCTTTCGTTTTTCTGATCGGCGCAAGCGTAGCACCTTCGGGCGCGCAGCTCGCCGGCCGCTCGACACAGGCAAGTCGCTTTGGTAGTGTAGCGATGTCGCCTGACGGCCGGTACGTTGCGTGGATAGGACCTGCTGCCACGGGAACCGAGCCAGACGTGGTCGAGATAGCGGCAGACGGTGGAAAGGCGCCACCGGCAATAGCAGTACTGCCGGGTGCAGCGACCGGCACGGCGTCCGAGCTTGCGTGGGCTCCGGACAGCAGGACGCTCAGCGTGATCGCATACGAAACGGACGGCACTCCAGCTCTGTACGTGGTGCACGCTGACGCAAGTGGAGCGAAGCGACTAGCGGGCGTACCCGGAAGCATTCACGATCCCCGGTTCTCGCCCGACGGAACGCAGATCGCTGTGTTGTATTCGTCGCCAAGCGAGGAAGCGAACGGCCCGACCGCCGCAACGCCTCGCGA
>JALYYT010000256.1 GCA_030946285.1 Gemmatimonadota bacterium | reverse complement strand
GGCACGATCAACCAGATATCGGGGACAATCGCGGCTGCGGTAGAGGAGCAGAACGCCGCAACCGGCGAGATCTCGCGCAACGTCACGGAAGCCGCACGCGGAACCGCGGATGTGACCCTCAACATAGCGGGAGTCACCGTAGCGGCTGCCGAAGCTGGCCAGACGGCGGAGACACTCAACGGGTCCGCAGCCAATCTCAACGCGGAAGCGGTACGCCTCGGCGGAGCGGTTGACGGTTTCCTCGGCAAGCTGCGCGCCGGCATCTGATCGGCTATCGTAACTGAATCCAGCCGGCAGACAGGTGCCTCGTAGCCGACCAGATCCCATCCGCGTTCTCGTGGTGGACGATTCCGCCGTTGTTCGCGGAATCCTCGGGCGCATGGTGGATGCGCAGGAGGACATGCAGGTCGTTACGACCGCGACGAATGGTGTGGATGCGTTGGAGGCGCTCCGTCTTCAGGACGTTGACGTTGTACTCCTGGATATCGAAATGCCGGTGATGGACGGGTTGACGGCCCTGCCGCTGATCATGCAGCGCCACCCCCGGACGCGCGTGCTCGTGACCAGTGCCCTGACACACCAGGGCGCTTCAGTAACGATGCGGGCACTGGCGCTTGGCGCCGTGGATTTTGTCCACAAGCCTACCGCTCGGGACGGCGGGGTCTTTGGCGTCGAGACCGCTGCTGCCAGAATCATCGCCAAGGTGCGCGCAGTCGCGACCGCGCACAGCGATACACCGAGTACCGTGAGACCTTCGCACGGCTCGGAGCTGCCTCTGATGGAGAAGTCGCATTCGCACCCTGTGCCTGGCGACTTCGATCCGCAGATTCTAGTCATCGCGGCAAGCACCGGTGGACCAAACGCGGTTGCGACGGTGATCGCTGGCTTGCAGCGTGACTTTCCGCTTCCCGTGCTCGTCACGCAACACATGCCCCCGATCTTCACGACGATGTTTGCCCAGCGCCTCGCGCGCGAGGGCAGTCTTCCCTGTGAAGAGGCGCGAGACGGCGAAATCCTGCAGGGCGGGCGAGTATATGTTGCTCCTGGCGATCGTCACCTGACCGTGGCGGGGCACGGACTCGTTCGGATGCCGACGGTCCAGGTAACGGACGACCCGCCCGAGCATCACTGCCGTCCCGCAGCCGATCCGATGTTCCGTTCGGTCGCGCAGGCCTTTCCGAACGGTGTGCTCGCGGTAGTGCTGACTGGCATGGGCGAGGACGGCCGGCGGGGTTGCGAGGTAATTGCCACTGCCGGTGGTCGGATCATCGTGCAGGATGAAGCGTCCAGTGTTGTCTGGGGAATGCCTGGGAGTGTGGTCGGCGCCGGCATTCCCTGCTCGATAATTCCGCTTCAGTCCATCTCGGCGCATATCACTTCTGTCTGCTGTGTCAGGTCGTGATATCTCCTGACGATTATGCGTACATCGGTACGCTGCTGCGAACCAAGAGCGGACTCGCGCTCGGGCCTGGAAAGGAGTATTTGATCGAGAGCCGCCTTCCGCCGGTAGCGAAGGCGTATGGATTCGCATCGGTCAACGAGCTCATAGCGACACTGCGCAGCGGGCCGCACCAGGAACTGATAAAGGCAGTCTGCGATGCGATGACGACTGGCGAGACCTTCTTCTTCAGAGATACGGTTCCGTTCGAAGTGCTCAAATCAGCGGTTCTTCCGGAGCTGGCCGAGCGCGCCAGGCGTTCGGGCCGGACACTACGCATCTGGAGTGCGGCCGCATCAACTGGCCAGGAGGCGTATTCCATCGCCATGCTGATCGCCGACATGGGCGTCCAGATGAGCGGAGTGCGCACAGAGATCGTGGCGACCGACTTTGCTTCTCATGCACTCAACCGGGCGCGGCGGGGACTCTACACGCAGCTCGAGGTTCAACGAGGGCTTCCCGAACGGTATCTCCGCCAGTTCTTCGTGAGCACCGCCGACGGTTACCGTCTGGGTGACGACATTCGCAAGCGGGTGACCTTTCGCGAGTTGAACCTTCTCGAATCGTTCCGGTCGCTTGGACACTTCGATATCGTGATGTGCCGCAATGTCCTGATCTACTTCGACGGAATAACGAAGAAGGACGTACTCGAGCGACTATCAAGGGCGCTCACACCCGGCGGGTATCTCTTTCTTGGTGCTACTGAAACGGCTTTCGGGCTCACTGACCGCCTGATGAGAATCCCGGAGATCCCCACCTCCCTTCACGTGCTCAGAGAGGATCTCGAGGCCGCCTCGGAGAGACTCCGAGGAGCTGCTCCTGCGGCATCGGTCGCCTGAGCTAGCGTCGGAAGACCCGCTTCAGGCAAGCGGCACACCACGTGCGTTTGCGTGGAGCATGAAAGGACACAAATGCATCGCGCAGTGGTGACGCCGGCGTGAGAATCACTTGAGAATCACTGAAGTGGTTCACGAGTACGGTCCGGTTGCGGTGGGCGCGTTCATCACGCTCGAGGGGATGGGCCTCCCGCTCCCGGGCGAACTCGTACTGCTCACCGCCGGTGGCCTCGCGGCGCAGGGCGAGTTCAGCATCGTCATTGTCGGACTTGCGGCGTGGATCGGAACCATTGCGGGCGGGACCGGCGGATACTGGATCGGAAGGTCCGGGGGAGTCGTCTTTCTGCGGCGGTACGGCAGGTGGTTCGGCCTCACCGAGGAACGCGAAAGGATCGCGCACGAATACTTCGAGCGCCACGGCGCGCGCACGATCATCGTTGCCCGGTTCATAGCCCTGCTCCGCATGATCGCCGGAATCATTGCCGGCTCAGTCGAGATGTCATTCGGCCTGTTCAGTGTGTGCAACGCGATCGGCGGGCTCATCTGGGCTGCCACCTTCGCCGCGATCGGCTACTTCTTCGGCGCGCATCTCAAGCTTGTCGAGCATTATCTTCGCGGAGGTACAATCACGCTTCTCGTGCTCGTGGTAATCATCGGGACGTTTGTATGGGTCCGCAGAAAACGCAACGGACTGGATTCCAATACCAATACATGACCGTGATCGAGCACCGGCGTTTCACGCACTCGCGGCCAGCGATTCCAGAACGCGCAGTCGTTCCTTCAGCTTCCGATCTTTCCGGCCCGCGATAGCTGCGCGCTCGAGCAGGCGTACCTCCGGTGGTCCGAGATAGCGCGCCGCTTCGGCCGCGACGTCCACGTCGTGAAGCAGGGCGCACACAAAGCCGATCGCCTCGGCGGCTCGCTCCGGTTCCATTGCGTCCATCGAGCGCAGCTCGAAGTATCCGCGCGGCCGCACTTCCGGAAACAGTGTGCTGAGATGCAGCCGGTCGTCGCTCATGATACGTGCGGCGCCTTGCGAGAACCGGGTATAGGCGCCAACCGGATCTGAAGCGTCGAACGGGATGCCGGTGCGTGACCCGTCCAGCGTCTGCCACAAACGGGCACGATAGCTCGCATAGCCCGAGTCGCCTCCTGCGTAGATTTTCGAGTTCGCAAACGCGGCCGTCAGATACGGAGCCAGCGCGTTAAGCAGACTCCACCGTGCAAGAGGGTCCGGCCCGAGCTCGACATTGAGTTGTAGCGATGCCGTCTGCCGCATCATGCGTTCGCCTGAAGGACCGATGGAGTTGAAGTGTCGCGCCATTGAGTCATAACGCGGAGCGTGAAGCTCAGTGGCGACATCGCCGATTGCGTTGTAGGGATCAACACCAAGAGTCAGCAGTTCGATGCCAGCCGACGCGGCGGACTCGCGCAACGCGGTAACCGTACGTCCGAGAAACAACGCGAGCCGTTCCACCGTTTGATAGACGGGAGAGCTGATCTCGATCTGCCCGCCTGGTTCGTAGCAGATACGCCCACCATCCGGCGTGAGCCAGCTCGGTGCACCATAGGGATCTGTCTGTTCGACCCAGTCCTCCGCGGGCGCCGCTTCCCGTACCGCGCTTGCGGTGCCCGGACCGTGGTCACCGTCTTCGATTGCGACTCGTCGGTGATTTACGGAACGCACTGGAATCAGTTCGAGCTCCGCGCCGAGCGAACCATCTGGATGGTTGAGCGTGGCTGGCTCGAAAAGCTCCTCCACGAGAGACTGCATGGACTCGCGCGCCGTGCTGATCATCTGCAGGCCAGTGCGAGGCCGAAGGTGTTTCTGGCGTCGGTAAGCCAGTCGGTCATCCTGAGGCCGCTCCGGCGCAGCACATCTCGCGCGACGCGCTCATCATACTTGTAGCTGAATTCCGTGAGAATGCTCTCTCCATCCGCGACCTGCATCGAGCCGACCGCCGGTATGCGGACTTCCTGGTCGCCGCGCGCGATGAGACGCATCTCGATCCGGTTTTCCACGCGATTGTAGATGGCATTGTGATCGAACCGCGTCGTGTCGAAATTCGCGCCGAGCTCATCGTTGATGACGGAGAGGATATTCCTGTTGAAGTCGGCTGTCACTCCGCGGCTGTCGTTGTACGCGCGCTCGATCACCGCGGGATCCTTGCGGAGATCCACGCCGAGAAGAAAGAAGTCACCTGGACACATCCTCTCACGCGCGCTAGCCAGCAGCGCAACGGCGTCGTCCGGTACAAAGTTGCCGATAGTGCTGCCAAGAAAGGCGTGCAGCGTTGGCGACGGGTGCGGCGGGAGCGCGAAATCGGATGCGAAGTCGGCTGCCACGGGACGAATGTCGAGCGATGGATATTCCGTCTTCAACCTCGCGGCTGAAGTGGCGAGGAATTCCTCGCTGACGTCAACGGGAATGTAGGCAGGGTTGTTTTCCGCACACCGGATCATCTCTTCGAGCAATATCCGCGTCTTGTCAGAGCTTCCCGCACCAAGCTCGAGCAGCGTGGCGGGACGCGCGACGGATATGATCTTCGCGACGTGGTGCTCGAGCAGCGACCGCTCCGCCCTCGTCGGGTAATATTCCGGCAGACGCGTGATTTCGTCAAACAGACGCGAGCCACGCTCGTCATAGAAATATTTCGGTGAAAGCTGACGTGGCCTGGACGACAGCCCCTCGCCAACATCACGCAACATCACTTCGCGGTCAAACGTCACGTGCGCACCTCAGGCCACTGAAGATCTGACGACGGATTGGATAGTCCCAGTTCCGGAACGTATTTCGGATTGCGCCCGGGCGAGTCGCCCATGAACCACCTCTCAGAACCTTGTATTCATCGCCGAAGAAAGCTTCCGAATACTCCGCGTACGGATACGGAGTGAATCCCGGGTACCCGTGAAAATCGGTGGATGTCCATTCCCAGACGTCGCCGATCATGCCATGGCAGCCGAGCGGCGAGATGTTGTGAGAAAACGAGCCGACGGGCGCCGTGCCGAACGATAGCTGATCAACGTTGGCGAGCAGCATCGTCGGATCCTCGTAGCCCCATGGATATGGTTGCGACGAATCCGTTTCCGGATTCCAGGATGCTGCAATCTCCCATTCCTGCTCCGTGGGAAGTCGCTTGCCCGCCCAGCGGGCGTACGCATCGGCTTCGTGGTAGCAGACGTGACACACGGGTTGGTCGGGCGCGACGGGATGAATTGAATCCATGCTGCGCGTGATCCAGCCGTCATCGGCCGCAATCCAGTATTTCGGAGCAGCAACGGCTGCGTCTGCCAGCCACGCCCTGCCCGCCTCGGACCAAAGCTCGGAGCGACTGTAGCCGCCATCGTCGATGAAACGGGTGAAAGCCGCGTTCGTCACGGGCGCGGCGTCGATATCGAACGCCTGGACCGTGACCCCGTGGAGCGGCCTCTCATTGTCATATGCGCTGCTGCGATCGTCGGTGCCGATCGGATATGTACCAGTGGCGACGCGGATCATCTGGTCGAGATCGCAGATGCTCGATGGTGGCGGGACCACGCATCTGGGTGCACGGTACGGGGCGCCTGTCTTGAGCTGCAACGTCTGAAGGATGGTTTCGTTGTGCTGATACTCATGCTGCAGAACGAGATTGTAGACGAAGCCGGAAGCAAGTAATGGCTGACTCGCGTCGAGATTCGCGAGCGCGAGTGCCTGCAGTACATCCGTCCGGATCTCCGCCGCGGTGCGCACGAGCTGGTCGAGCGACGGCAGCTTCAGTGTAGCACGCATCGCGCGTGGGTTCTCGAACGGATTGTACAGTCCCGGCATTTCCGAAAACTCGATCGGTCCCGAAAGATTGCGCGTGAGCCACAACTCCTCGAAGTGCGCGATGTGGCCGAGGTCCCAGAGAACAGGGCTCATCAGTGCATCGTGCTGCGCGCGCAGATCGTCATCGGAAAGCTGGTTGACGAGCAGCAGCGTACGCGCCCGGGCTTCCGTCAGCTTAAAGGCGATCGAATTCTTCAATTCGCGATACGTGAGGGAATCCGTCAGCATGCACTGCCTCTACGCTGAATGGCAGCGGCATGGATTCCGTCCCGCAGGGCCGGAATTGAACTTTCTGCATGGCTCATCCGAGTATTGTAACGCTGGACTCGTGCCACGAATTCCCGAGCCGTGAGTGAGGGTCTGTGCGATCGCGACCGTGGAGGTTCAACGTGCGTACTCCGCCGAGATTGCGGGCGATGGCTTCCAGTCTCCCGGACGGCGATACATACGAATCCTTGCAGTTGCAGATAGCGCCGACAACACGCAGCTTTCCACTCCCGTGTACATGCATCCCGAATGACACAATCGAGCGGCCAGGCCCGTGTAGTCCGGTTCTTCGAACACGTTCCGATCGCGGCCGCCGCGATGGGATTGCTGATAGCGGTGGTCACGCTCGGGCAGTGGTACATGGGTGTCGGCGCGCGGGCGGCCTACGTACCCGGTGCCGTATCCATGCTCCCGGTCACTGCGGTCATCATCGGGTTGAACTCCATCGCACTCGCGCTGAGCGCTCGACCCGGCAGGCCGGTCGTCGTGCGGGCTGCCGCGGTAGTGGTGGTCTGTATCGCCGGCATCATCGCCGTCGTGCAGCTCGCGTCCTGGATTGCAGGGAGGGACATGGGATTCGACCTGCTGCTCTTCCCGGAGGAGCTCCGGCGGGCTCCATGGGATCCACCGGGGCGAATGGCAATAAATACGGTCGCTGGCGTACTGCTGAGCTCGATCTCGATTCTCGCGCTTCAGGTAGATGACAGGTCTAATGGCCACTCCGCACGCTGGGCCGCCCTGTTTGCCGGGACAATCGGCTTCCTCGGGCTGGTCGGCTACTCGTTTGGTGTGAGCAGCCTGTATTCCGTGCGAGAGTTCTCGGGCATGTCCATCACGACGGCGTTGTCGCTGTTCGTGCTGGGAATCGGGGTGATCTTCGGTCGCCGGAATTCGGGTCTCCCGAAGCTGCTTGTGGACCCTGGCGCCGCCGGCACCGTCGCGCGGCGTCTCGTGCCGGCCGCCGTGTTTGTCCCTTTCCTGCTCGGCTGGCTACGGCTGTTCGGCGAGAAGAACGGATGGTACGACACGCCCTTCGGG
>JALYYT010000221.1 GCA_030946285.1 Gemmatimonadota bacterium | reverse complement strand
GTCGGTCGCCGATGCCGTGCGTGCATGGCATGTGTCGACGCAGCCCGGCCCGCTGCTGCTCCTGCCGATAGACACCACTTTCGTGAACTCGACGAGCGCGACATCCGACGATCTCGCGGCGCTCGTTGACGCGACCGACTCGATTGCGGCCGGATGGGTTGGCGCTCTGCTCGGACAGGTTCGACCCGTGGAGGAAGCGACTGCCTTCGTTGACGCGCGTGGCGCCATCTGGCTGCCCGCCCCCGTGGCCGGCCCTGGCCCGCTCAGGCGCCGTGCGGAGCTGACTGACATCACCCGGGAGCTCCAGATTGCTGCAGGAGCGGTGAGGCAGGCAGCAATGGTGGCCGCGGCTGCACGCGAATCGCTCGACAGAGCCATGCAGACGGCCGCAGCGGCGGCGGATTCGGCTGCCGCTGCAACACGCGAGGCCCGCCATGCGGAAGAAGGCGTCAACGAGATTCTCCGCCGCCATCAGCGCGCGACACGAGAGGTCACCGAGGCGGATCTTGCAATGGCGAAACTTTCGGAGCGCGCCGATGCACTCGTAAATCGAGCACAGGAGATTGACACGGAGATCCGCCGCATTGGAGAGGAGAGCCTCGCCCATGATGAAACGCTGGACGGAAGTCGCGCCGCACTGAGCGAGTCCGAGACTGCGCACGATTCGACCCGCGAGCTTCGCACCGCCGCCCAGGTCCAGCAGGCGCAGGCACAGGCGCGTCTGCAGGTAATAACCGATCGCGAGCGCAGGCTTGGTGAGGAGCAGACCTCGGCGACGTCGCGACTATCGGCGCTCCAGGCTGAACTGAGCACACTGTCGCACGACGATGCGATGCTGACATCCCAGCTCGCGGACTGGACACTCGATCTCGAGGCGCGCGATGGAGTGCTCCGCGATACCGAGGCGCAACTTGCCGACGCGGAGCGTGCCGTGAAGATTGCGGACGAAGCACTCTCCGAGGCCGATCACGCCCTCGATCAGGTGCGGCGGGGTGCCTCGCAAGCCTCAGAACTGCTGCACTCCACTGAGCTGCGCTACACCGAGTTGTCCGGCCGGAAGACGGCGATTCGCGAGCGGCTCGAAACCGAGTGGCGCCGTCCGCTGGAGGAACTGCTGGCTGACAACGTGCCGCTCGACGACGAAAACGATTCACTCCGCGCGGAGGCGGCGGATCTGCGCGCCCAGATCGAATCACTGGGACAGGTCAATCCGCTGGCGATAGAGGAGCACCAGGAAGAGAGCAAGGCGGTCGAATTCCTGCGACAGCAGCGCGCCGACCTGGACGAAGCGCGGGCGAAGTTGCATCAGGCGATTCGCGAGATCGACGCGACGGCGAAGGAGCTCTTCCTTACGACGTTCGTGCAGATCCGCGAGAACTTCCGTCACATCTTCATGACGCTCTTCGGTGGAGGGGACTGCGACGTCCGTCTTCAGAATCCTGATTCACCACTGGAGAGCGACATCGAGATTCACGCCTCGCCCCGCGGAAAGAAGACGCAGCGGATTCACCTGCTGTCGAGCGGTGAGCGCGCACTGGTCGCGTTGTCGCTGCTGTTCGGCATCTTCCTCATGAAGCCGAGCCCGTTCTGCCTCATGGACGAAGTTGATGCGCCGCTCGACGACCAGAACATCGGCCGCTTCGTTCGGATGCTCAACGAGTTCAAGGCGAACACCCAGTTCATCGTCATCACGCACAATCCGCGCACTACCACCGAGTCGGCCGACGCCGTCTATGGAGTGACGATGCAGGAGCCTGGCGTGTCGTCGATAGTGAGCGTGCGCCTTCGAGGACCGGCGGTGGAGGAAGCCATCGCCGGATCGGTTTCTGCCGAGCCGGCAACAGCCGGCGTCTGATGGCCAAAGGCAGTTACCGCCCCCGGCAACAACACTGAGATAGAGAGCATCATGCTAGTCGTCATGCGCCACGGCGCACCCGCGGCGGACGTCGATCGCGTCGTCGCGGTAATTGAAGAAATGGGCTATGCAGCCCACCCTATGCCGGGCGCGCAGCGCACCGCCGTCGGGATAGTAGGAAACGATGGAAGAGTCGACGCAGGAAGAATCGAGGCGCTTCCGAGTGTCGTTCGAATCATTCACGTCACACAGCCGTACAAGCAGGTATCACGCGAGTGGCGTGACGAGCCCACGATTGTCACGATTGCCCCGGGCGTGTCGTTCGGCGGGAAGGCCGTGCCCGTGATCGCCGGCCCCTGCTCGGTAGAGTCAGAGGCACAGATAATACGGTCGGCTGAAATCGTGCGCGCCGCCGGTGGCACTGCACTACGCGGCGGTGCGTTCAAGCCGCGCAGCTCGCCGTACTCGTTTCAGGGAATGGGACTGGAAGGGCTCAAGCTTCTCGTGCGTGCACGCGAAGAGACGGGACTTCCCATCGTCACGGAGGCGATGGACGACGAAGGCGCGAAACTCGTAGCCGATTACGCGGATTGCATCCAGATCGGTGCGCGCAACATGCAGAACTATTCGCTGCTGAAGGCGGTCGGCCGGCTGGGAAAGCCAGTGCTGCTGAAGCGCGGACTTGCGGCGACCATATCCGAACTGCTCCTGAGCGCCGAGTACATTCTGTCGGAGGGAAACAACCAGGTCATACTCTGCGAGCGCGGTGTGCGCACATTCGATCCCGCCGTGCGAAACATGTTCGACCTGACGCTCATTCCCATGGTACATGAACTGTCCCACCTGCCGATCGTGGCGGATCCGAGTCACGGCACAGGTTTGCGCGACATGGTTACACCGATGGCGCGCGCTGGTGTTGCCGCGGGCGCCGACGGCATTCTTGTGGAGATGCACCCGCACCCCGACCGTGCGCTGTCCGACGGCGCGCAGTCGCTCTACCCGGACCAGTTCACCGACCTGATGGAGGAGTTGCGCGGTGTGGCGGCCGCCATAGGCAGGTCCGTGGCATCGCCTCCCACGAAGTGAGTCCGGAACGACGCGCCCGCCACCGGGGTATGTTCCCGTCATGAAGAGCTTTCGTTTAATTGTATCTGCCTCCGCCGCGGTCCTGGTGTCTGCGGCACCTGCCTATTCACTCAGCGCACAAAGCCCTGAAGCGATCCTCTCGCGCGCGGTGTCGGCGTACATTGGCGCTTCGACGATCTCCGTGCGATTCAATCAGACGATATCCAATCCCCTTACCGGTCGGACGCTTGCGACTATTGGGGAGCTGTCGCGCCAGCGTCCGAACCTGCTGTCGATCTCGTTCGAGGGAAACGACCCCGATCGGATCGTGGCCGACGGCTCCAGCCTGTGGGTGTATCTGCCGAGCAGTGCGCCAGGTCAGGTGATACGCATGCCGGCGGCTAACGCGGGAGGAGCGATGGCTGTAGACCCCATGGGCCAGATTCTTTCGGCTCCAGCAGGGAGCTACGAGATTGTCGGCGCCGGAACAGCGTCGGTGAGCGGGCACGCCACGCACGCTATCACGCTGACACCGAAGTCACGCGCTTCGATGTTCACGTCCGCTACTGTCTGGGTTGACGATTCGAATGGACTTGTGCGTCAGCTCGAGTCGCGCGAGCAGAGCGGACTCGTTCGGCGGATTGTGGTCACGAGCTTCCGCACGAACGTGAGCATCCCGCGCTCAACTTTCGAATTCACTCCCCCGCCCAACGTCCGCGTCGTGGACGCCGGGAGCATGGCCGCGCGATAGACCGGCGACGGCGCGCGTCAGCGCGTCGTATACTGCGAGCATATCGGGGTCGTGTCGGAGCGCTGCACGATGCGCCGCGATTGCACCGGCATCTCCGCGCACTGCAGGCCCGGTGAGCACATCCATCGCTGATCCGTGGGCGAGATTCTCCACCGCGCCGGACATCAGCCGGTGAGTGACCTGCTCCGCGGCGCGCCGTTCGACACCTGCTTCTGCCAGCAGTCGCGCGGCGAGGCCGGCGAGTATCACCGGAAAGTTCGATGCAATCACCGCCGCCGCGTGGTACAGCTGCTTCCCGCCTGCAGGGATGTTGACGGTGCGTGCACCGATCGCCGCAGCCAGGCGACGCGATGTCGCGCACGCCATCGGATCGCCGTCAATCCCCACCCATCCGTCACGCAATATCGTCGCACCGCGTTCCGCCGATGCGAACGGCGCAAGGGGGTGAAAGGTGCCGCAGGGCGAACCGGCGGCGCGCAGCTCCCCCAAGGCTCCCGGGGTGACACTACCGGAGGTGTACAGCACCACCGTTCCCGGAGTGAGCGGCCCGCGCGCGCGCGCCGCGACCGCGAGCTCGTGACACACTTCGTCGAGCGCCGTATCCGACACCGCCACGACGATCACATTGGCCTCGCTCATTACGCGTGGGAGCGGCCCGCTGGTCGTCGCGCCCTCGCGCGCTGTGCGCGCATGAACGCCGAGCACCTGAAGCCCTGCGGACCGGAATGCCTGCGCCAGTCCGCGGCCGACGCGTCCCGCGCCGATGACGAACGCGCGCTCGCTCACTCCTTGATCGGCGGGCGCTGCATGTCGCCGGCTCTACGCAACGCGTCGGCCTGGGAATGCGAAGCGCCGAGCAATCGCTCCGCTGCTATGAGGACTCTGTCGTCCGTCGCCTTGCGCCGGAATTCCGCATCTGCGCCAAACACGTAGCGCGCGATCTCGTACGCGAACAGCCGCGATACAAGGGGGGCTGCGGCGTCGTATGTACTCCGCGGCACAGTGACAGAACGCGCTTCCATACGCTTGTAGATCTCGTCCAGCATGGGCTTTGTGACCACGAACCCAGGAGACTTGATCGCACCGCTCGCCTTCAATGACAGCGCGTAGCCGGTCAACGCATCGTGAAAGTGTGACACTCCCGTGCCGAGTGCGCGCATGAAGGCGAGATTCTCGGCCGATGCCGCGGTATCCGGGATCGTTACGTCGGGTGTAATTCCGCCTCCGCCAAGCACAGTGCGGCCGCCAGGCGTGTGATACTTTGGCCGCGGCGGTGCGCTGTCACGGGCGTTGTCTTCGACGCTGGGCGGCGGACTCGATATGTACCTTCCGAGCGGCGTGAGCCAGCGCGCGGTCGTGAGTCTGAGTGCGCCACCGGCCGGCACCGGGAACACGTGCTGAACGCTTCCTTTTCCGTACGTCGTCATTCCGAGCACGACAGCCCTGTCATGATCCTGCAGCGCTCCGGCTACGACCTCCGCGGCGCTCGCGGACTTGTTGTCCACCAGCAATGCGACGGTCAGGTTCGGCCAGCGCTGTACGATGCTGTCGGTATAGATGTGCGCGTCCACTGAGTCACGACCGGCAGTGCTGGCGACACGGTCTCCGCGATTGAGGAAGAGATCAGCAACGGCAACACCCTGATCGAGCAACCCACCCGGGTTCGCGCGAAGATCGAGCACGAGCGACGTTGCCCCGAGTTTCACAAGTGAATCCACAGTAGTCGTCAGCTCCCGCGCTGTGGAGTCGCTGAACACGCTGAGCGCGACGTAACCGATGTTCGCTTGAAGCAGGGCGGCGCGCCGTATTGCGCTGTGATGGATCGCCGCACGCGTGAGCTTCAGCGTCACGGGCGTCACGGCACCGGGATGCAGAACCGCGATCTCCACGCTCGAGCCTGGTGCGCCGCGCAGAAGCTTCTGCACTTCCTCCGGTGTCCATCCCGTCACGCTCTTGCCATCTATCTGCGCGATCCGGTCACCGGTGAGTATTCCCGCCTTGTCGCCCGGGCCGCCGGGCAGCGGATTCACGACAACCAGCGATCCATCGCGCACATCAACCTGCAGTCCGATTCCCGCGTAACTGCCCGACGTCCGCTCGGCAAGACGGTTGGCGCGATCGGCATCTAGATACGCATCGTACGGATCGTTCAACTGCGACAGCATGCCGTCTATGGCCAGCTGATAAGCATGTGCTTTGGTCACCGTGTCAACGTACTCGCCAGTGACAGCAGCACTGACCTGCGAGAAGAGTCTGCTCCCATTGACGCGCACGCTCGTCGTACCTCGCTGGAACACCCACGCTCCAGCGATCAGCGCAACTCCGAGAATCCCCGATAGAACTATCGTCTTGGGACGCGTGCGACCTTCGGTCATCGCAACACCTCTACTGAATCAGCAAGTGCAGCACCGAGCGCGGGAACCTGCCTGACAACCGCGAGAGCGACGCGCTTGAATACGTCGTCGGCTGAGCCTTCCCCGTCCACTGCGGCGATCGGGCCACATTCCGGATGAGTCGACTGCCATTCCGGCTTCACGAATTCATCGAAAGCCTTCACGACGCGCGAATGGAAATCGTCGCCGAGCTGCTCCATGTAGTCGTGCGCCGAACGCTCGCCCGCCCTCCTGAGACCTTCACTCGCAGGGAGCCGCAGGACGACAGTTGCGGATGGAATTACCCCGGCGACCGCGAGCAGATTCGCCGCACGCACTTCGCGCTCCGGGAGCGCACGACCATGGATCTGGTATGCATATGTCGACAGGAAGAAACGGTCGAGGATCACGACATGACCTTCGCGCAGCGCGGGAACCACTTTCTCGTTCATGACCTGAGCGCGCGACGCCATGAAGAGCAGCGCTTCAGCGGCAGGCGTGACACTCTGCGATCGCTCGAGCAGTACAGCGCGGATCGATTCACCGAGCAGCGTACCACCGGGCTCGCGAAAATAATCGCACGCCACCGCATGCTGCGTCAGGGAATCCAGCAACCGCCGCGCCTGCGTAGTCTTGCCGACTCCTTCCGCCCCCTCGAGTACGATCAGCGCGCCCTGCATGGGTATTCGAATCAGCCGAGTGTGATGATCGAGCTCTGAGCGCCCTTCGTGATACCGTCGCTGATCCAGTCGTTCACGAGTCGCATCACCTTGTCGAGATTCTCCTGCGCGACCGCCACCCGCTGGTACGAAGGGCTTCCCTGCACCTTGGTCAGCAGATCGTCGAGCTGCTGCTCCATGTCCTTTGTCGGCTCCTCGCCGCGCTGGAGCATGGACTGCGCGTCAAGGCGGAGCGTCTCCATCTGACGCAGTACAGCCGTAGCCTCCGCGTCGTTCGCGAGGCCCTCGTTGGCGCGCGTCACCGCGCGATATTCATCGCTCTGCCCGATCATCCTGCCCAGTTCACGAGCCTTGTCTTCAAGCGCCACCCTTTCCTCCATCTAGGAGCGTCGCGCGATCACGAACCGCTCGCGCCCCGCAAGGTCAAGCCGGACGGCGATGTCGCAATAGCGCGAATCCACCGCCAGCGATTCGGCAGCGAGCGACGCCCGCCGCGCATCAACTTCGAGCGCAAGAATTCCGCCCGCTTCAAGAATATCCGCTGCACCACGAATCAGCGCATTGGTGGCGAGCATCCCGTCTGCACCACTCAGTAGCGCCAGAGCCGGCTCCCAGTCGCGCACGCTGGCGGGAAGCGCTTCCGCTTCATGATATGCAATGTAAGGGGGATTCGACACGATCACCGAGGGGCTGAGATCCCGAACCGGTGCGAGCAACGATCCGTGGCGAAACTCGACCGGCGACCTGAGCGCCCCGGCCAATTTCGATCCGTTCTGGCGGGCCACCGCCAGGGCGTCCAGGGAGACGTCAGTCGCGACGACTCTCTCGAAACTCCCCTCGCTGGCGAGCGAAAGCGCGATCGCCCCCGACCCTGTGCCAATGTCCACCGCACAGCCGCGGACGCCTTCGGCCAGCCGAAGCACCTCTTCCACGAGGCCCTCAGTCTCGGGTCGCGGGATCAGCACTCGCTCATCGACATCGAGCGTCAGGTGCCGGAATGAAGCGCGGCGCACCGCATACGCGAACGGTGCGCCATTCTGCAGCCGCGCCACGGCCATGCGTGCCGCTCGGCAGAGCGAGTCGTCTATGGCGTCCGCGCCATTGGCGGCGGGCCAGAACCGGGGCACATCGAGCAGCGCGGCGATGATGTCGTGTGCAACGCGGGAAGACGTGTCGGAGAGAAGCAGCTGAAGCTCCATGGAAAGCGCTCCGACGCTGCGTACGTCCGTGCGCGACGCGCGACCGTAGCTCTCACTCAACGCTCAGCCGCTCCTCTACGTCAGCCATCCGCAGCGCATCTATGAAAGGCTCGATCGCACCGTTCATGATCGCGGCGAGATCGTGCGACGTGAGACCTATCCGATGGTCCGTCACGCGGCTCTGCGGAAAGTTGTAGGTACGAATCTTCGCGGACCGGTCGCCTGTTCCGACCTGTGTCTTTCGCATGCGCGCACGCTCGGCCTCGCGCTCCGAGAGGCGGGCGTCCAGAAGACGCGCGCGCAACACTTCCATTCCCTTGAGCTTGTTCTGCAGCTGCGACTTCTGATCCTGCTGTGATACGACGATGCCGGACGGAATGTGCGTGATGCGAACCGCGGAATCAGTCGTGTTCACCGACTGGCCGCCCGGGCCGGACGAACGGAACACATCAATCCGCAGATCCTTGTCCTCGATCTTCACATCCACTTCCTCGGCCTCCGGCAGTACAGCCACGGTCGCCGCCGACGTGTGCGTCCTTCCCTGACTCTCCGTAACGGGCACACGCTGCACGCGGTGCACGCCCGACTCCCAGCGCATGGCGCCGAACGCGCCTCCGCCGATGATCTTGAAGATCACTTCCTTCACTCCTCCGAGCGTGGCTTCGGAGAGCGAGATGATCTCGATCTTCCAGCGCCGGCTCTCGCTGAAGCGCGTGTACATGCGCCACAGCTCCGCTGCGAACAAAGCCGCCTCATCACCACCGGTGCCAGCACGAATTTCGATGATCGCTGGCCGGTCGTCCAGCGGGTCCGGAGGAAGCAGCGCCGGCTTGAGTTCGATCTCGAGTTGCGCGATCTCGGCGGTCAGTCGCACAGCCTCGGCTTCTGCTTCGGCTACCATGTCCGGATCGTCGGATTGCGCGAGGTCCTCCACTTCGGCCAGCTCCCGCTCCGCGCGCTCCAGTCTCTGCGCCAGTTCAACGACCACCTGGAGCTGGCGATGCTCGCGCCCCAGTTCGGCCATGCGCTTGGAATCACGCATGCTGGCCTGCTCGCTGAGCTCGGCTTCAACCTCCGCGGCCCGCGCAACAGAGGATGCGAGGCTTTCCCGGAGACTCATGAGTGCTCTGCGCTCATCGCGCGTGGAGGATATTCAGTGACAAGGCAGTGGGTAAAGGCAGTGGGTAAAGGCAGTGGGTAAAGGCAGTTTCCAAAAGACGCCTGGGAACACGGCAGCGTAGTTGGCGGAAACACGAAAGCCCACGACAGTCGTGGGCCTTCGATGATGCGAACACCGGCCGCTAAACGGTAGCGGTCGCCTTCTCCTTCCTTCCGTACTTCTGACGAAAACGCTCGACGCGGCCAGCCGTATCAACCATCTTCGCCTTGCCCGTGTAGAACGGATGGCAGACGGCGCAGATATCGGTGCTGATTTTGGCGACCGTGGAACGGGTCTCGAACGTATTGCCGCACGCACAGTGAACCTTCGCCGTCGCGTACAGTGGATGAATGTCTGGCTTCATTTGATGACCTCGGGTATGGCTAGCCTTTAAAGATAAGCGGGCTCACCGGGTGAAGGAAGCCCGCCCGGATGGTGCCATACCATGGTCCGGGGGGACGGCGCCGGGTGCCGCCTCGCCGCGTTTGAAAGGGCTCCGCCGGCCTGCGGATACACCGTCCGGAACAGGCCTTGCGCCGCCTGCCTATCGCCAACCCTCCCCCCGCTCCGGTCCATGCGAATCTCATCCCTCTACCGCTCCATCGCGCAGGCCGCGATCACAATCGCCGGCGCAACCGCGTTCACGATTCTCACTGCGTGTGCGTCCTCCGGCGGACGCACAACCGGACCCACCGTCCCCATCGACCTCGAGGTCAACAATAACCTGCGTCTGCCTGCGGACCTCTCTGTGTACGCCGTGTCCCAGGCCGGAATCAGGATGCTGCTGGGAGATGTCCCTCCAGGCCAGAACCGGACCCTCAGATTCAAGCCCGCGGCCTTCTCCGAGCCGTACAGGCTCCTCGCGATCCTTCCGACTGGGCGCCAGATCCAATCGCAGTCCTTCATCGTCGGATCCGACATGACGGGCGGAATCGTCTGGACCCTCGTCCCCAACATCGTCGGGTTCATCGAAGCGACCGCGGACAGCACCGGCAGGCCCTGACGAAATTCACCGCGGGCGCACCTCGGGAGTTGCCCGCACTCAGCCGTTCGCGATCGGCTCCGCAGGAAGCTTGCTCCGCGCGCGAAAGCGCGCAGCGCGCCACGCGCCGAACATCATTCCGGTCGTCAGCACGAGGCACAGCGAGCCTATCCAGTCACCAACCCGAACGTAAAGCGTCCGGACTGACGTCCCTTCCACGGCATACGTGGCGGTGCGCGGCACGAATATCGGTGTCTCGGCACGCACGCGTCCAAGTGGATCTATCCAGCCCGAGATGCCGGTATTCGCCGCACGAACAATTGGAAGCCGCGTCTCGATCGCGCGTAGGGACAGATGCGCGAAGTGCTGGTACGGCGCATTGCTCCTCTGAAACCATGCGTCGTTGGTGATATTCAGCAAAACGGTCGTTCCTTCACGGGCGTAGTCCCGCGCCAGCTGTGGAAAAATGGATTCGTAGCAGATCAGCACGCCAACGCCCCCGAACTGCAGCGAGAAGGGTTCTTCACTCGTACCCCGGCTGAAACCACCGAAGTAGTCGACCCCGTGAAACCACTCCGGATTCAGGAACGGCACTCGCTCGACTATCGGGACCAGATAGTGCTTCCGATACGGCGGCTGCGGACTCACGTTCCCACGCGGGTCGGTCAGCAGCGCCGCGTTGTAGTACGCGAACGGCACATTCAGCGGATTACCCGAGTCCATGAAGCCGACGATCATCGGCGTGGGATGGGCGGCCACCGCGGAGCGCAACGAGTCGGCCCAGTTCGGATACTGCCAGAGAAAACGGTCGAGTGACGCCTCCGGCCAGACGATGAGATCGGGCGAAGAGCGCGCCGCTTCAGCCCGCGTCATCGCGACCAGTTTCGCGACGTGCAGGGTCGGATCCGCAGTGGTGAGCTTCGCTTCTTCGGGAATATCCGGCTGCACGATCGCGATTCGCGCGATGGGTGACAGCTCAATTGTCGCCATCCGCCATGCACCATAGGATGCAACGGTGGTGATCAGCACGACTGCCGCGCCGATTCGGAGCATCGCACCGTGCACGAATGACCGGTGAAGCCACGCATCCGCGAACAGCCCGTTGACCGCTGCTATGAAGAACGAAACGGTGCGCACGCCACTGATGTCGGCGATCTGCGCGAGGATTGGTACATGTGCCAGCGCCAGACCGAGCGGCAGCCATGGGAAGGACAGATCGCTCAGATAGTTGAGCGCGAGCTCCGATGCGGTCCAGATAATCGGGAGCAGGATCGCGAGCGGCCAGCCCGTCAGCTTGCGCGCGAAGTACACTGCCGCCATGGTCGCACCAACGACTGGCGCCAACCATATGAGCGACGCCACGTAACCGAGCAACGCGAGCTTGGTGTACAGCAGCAATGCAACGGCTATCCAGTAGAGGTTGGCGCCGTAGCCAATGAACCCGAACCAGAAGCCCGCCCGCGCTGCTTCCCATCCATGACCGCCCCAGTCCGCGATTTGCGCGACCAGCACGGTCACAGGCACAAGGCAGAACAGAACCGGGACGGCAAGCGGAAACGGCGGAAACGATATCGCGAACAGCGCAGCGGAAGCAAGCGCCGCTAGCGCTTCACGGCGGGAGGGTCTTATCCCGAAAGGACGGATCTTCAACGCCGGAATGTCGTCGCTACGCTGCGGTGCGCATTTGTCGCTGTATCGATCACGGACGGATTTCGCGCCCCTCTTCGGCCGATTTGTAGACAGCTTCTACCAGCCGCTGAACCGTGAGCTGATCTGATGGCGACTTGTACGGAGATTCGTCTCTGAGCATCGAGATGAAATGCGCGATCTCGGCGCGGTAACTCTGTATGAACGCGCTCTCGCGCGCCGAAGCTCCGGTAGGAGAAACGTCAGTTGGCCGGCCGTTCAGAAGTTTCACGACGCGCAGCGGAGCCAGTCTCGCGCTACCGCGCGCGGCCCGTGCCTCGAACCACCATCTGTCGGATTCGCCGACATAGTTCCAGGCGACATCGCAGCTGAACAGAAAGCCGCCGGCGAATTCGATCTGCACCGCCATGCTGTCCTCGACACTACCCGCGCGCGCCGAGCGATCAAATTGGGCGCTCACGCGTGTCGCCTGGGGGAAATCGGTGAGCCATATGGCCAGGTCCAGAAGCGGATAACCGAGTTCGAGGAACGCGCCGCCCCCGGCTTCCGCCCGTCGGTAGCGCCATCCGGTCTGCGGTGACCGGAACTGATAGTCACCGCCCCTTATACCCGTGATCGCGCCGAGCTCGCCGCCGCGCATGAAGCGCTGCAGCTGCTGCACGTCCGTGCGGAATCTGTGATTGTTTCCCACGACGACCTTACGGCCGGCACTCGACGCCGCACTCAGGATGCGCTCGACGCCTGAAGAGGTTAATGAAAGCGGCCGCTCACAGAGCACGTCGAGGCCGGCTCGTATCGCAGCGAGCACATGTGGCTCATGCAGGTGATTGGGCGTTGCGATCATCACGGCGTCGAGCTGTCCGGCGTCGAAAAGGTCGTCGATGTCCGTGTACACGTCAGGCACGCCGAAGCGCTCCGCAATCGCACGCGCCTTGGGACCGTCGTTGTCACAGAGCGCGGTGAGTGCCGCGCCGCGCTCGCGTGTCAGCACTGGAAGGTGTGCCAGCTGCGAGATCGCGCCCACACCAACTACGGCGATGCGAACGGGTGGCTTGGTCGCCATTATCTAAATTACCCTGCCGATCGTGGTACCCGGATAGTACGCGCGGAGGATTGTGACGACATCCTGTCCGGCCCGGGCGCGCGAGATCGCGCCCCACTGATCCATCCCGACGCCGTGGCCGTAGCCGGACCCGTGGATGATGACTTTCGTGACTTCCCCGCTCCTCCCTTTGGTTGCGTCAAAGCTGAAGAGCGTGCTCGGAAGCGTCTCGCCCGAGCTCGAGCGCAGAATCGACCGGACATCATTCCCACGCACACTATAGCTGCCTCGGTCGGTCGTGAACACGAGACCGGCGATCCGTCCCGATGCGGTTCGCCCGCTTTCCTCGATCCTTCGCAGCTTGCCCACTCCCCCGCGAGGGGCCGGAGAGTACTGCGGGAGATACCGGTCCAGCAGGGCCGATAGCGCGTCGCCCTCAATCGTGCGCGTCCACCGGAATCGCGGCGATTCCTCACCGTAATAATGATCGGTCCCGGGTATCCGATCGCTCACGGATACCAGATACGGCTCATCGCCGCTCCGCCACACTTCGCTCGCGCTCGCTGTCACCCCGCCCGAGTTGGAGTGATACGGAGCGTTGATAACCTTGCCGTTGTACATCATCACCATGTTGCGCGTGACATGGACGGCCGCGTCAGACAACGGCCGCTCGGCATCAACGCCGCCGTAAACCTGGTCGCCGGTTGTGGCCACCATGTCGTACGGGCGGGAATCATCCATTCGCGTGTATGAGTAGCTGCGCGCGGCGATTGCCTGTGCCTCGACAGCCGCGCTCTCCGTCACGGTGCGGTCTGTGCCGATCTCGAGGGGAACTACGCCCCGCAGGTAGGATTCGACACCGACTCGGTTGATCACCATTACGGCGTCGCTGGACAGCGCCACCGCCAGCTCTCCCCTGTAGCGATGGCCGTCGAACCCCATCAGCGTATTCGTGTCCGACGGGCGCGCAATCAGCGGGCCGCGTACAACCGGCAGCGTCACACCGCTGGTGAACAGCGCACCGTCACGCGCTTCGACAGTGAAACTGTCGCCGGCACGAAGAGTTGCGAGAAGGCTTCCTGACGCGCCGTCGTAAACCTTCCAATCTCCCGTCGCGTAAAGCCTGGCGGTTGTGCGCCCCGTGGCAAGCGCGATCCGGACGGATTGATCATCGTCGTCACGTGACACTCCGCCCACCGGCCGCGAATTCGCCGGCGGCGCGATCGTCCGGTGTCCAATGATCGTCGGCAGGATAGTTACCGGCACGTCCGCGACCTGAACGGCCGACGCGTTGTCCGCGGAGTCGGGCGGTAGATCGAGCGGAGGCAGGTTGCTCCGGGGCGGCGCCGGAGAGCGCGATACGTCAGACGGGGCCGGTGCGGTGGCGATGGGCTGTATGGAACCGGCGCAACCTGCCAGCAGAATGGATGCGATTACGAGCGTATTCTTCACGCTCATAGGACGCCCGAACGTCACCGTCCGAAACTTCCGATAGTCGTCGAAACGAGGGGAAGCTGGCGTCTAAGTGCGGCACGAACGTCGCCGGCCGGGGCGCTGATCACGCGGACGGTCTCGGCGCTGAAATCGTAGTCGTCCATCACATCGCGCGGTATGACCTGCAGCAGTGTGCCAGGCGCGTACGGTTCGTCGAGGTACGTGACGCCGTCTATGTCGTCGGCCTGCCAGGGAAGTCTGCCCAGCGCGAGGCCGGTCTCATCGTCCAGCCGGTCCACAAGCGCCTGGACCGGTGACCCCAGGCGCGACTCGTACCGCTCCGCTGTGATCATGCGCTGAAGGTCGACGACACGCTCCAGTCGGTCGCGCTTGAGCGCTTCCGGTACGTCGTCGTCCAGCGCCGCCGCACGCGTGCCTTCCTGCGGCGAGTAGGTGAATACACCCACGCGCTCGAACTGCACTTCCTCCAGGAAGGCCATCAGCTGATGGAAGTCGGATTCGGTCTCGCCCGGAAATCCTACTATGCACGTCGTGCGGATCGCGACCTGCGGGACGGCATCTCTGAAGCGCTGCACGTTCGCGCGTATCGTGCGTGCGCGTTCCGGCCGCCGCATGCGTTCGAGAACTGTGTCCGATGCGTGCTGGATCGGCATGTCAATGTACGGCATGATCCGCGGCTCGCGTGCGACGATCTCGAGGAGCTGTGGCGTTATTCCTGTCGCGTACAGATACAGCATCCGGATCCAGGGGATGGATGTCTGCTCCACCAGCATCTTCAGAACATCGGGGAGCCGCACCTGCCGGTCGCGAATATCCCGGCCGTAATGCGCGAGATCCTGCGCCACGAGATTTATCTCCCGTGCTCCCTGCAACTCCAGCAGCTGGGCTTCCGCGACAATTTCCTCCGGCGCGAACGAGCGATGCTTGCCGCGCATGAGAGGAATCGCGCAGAACGCGCAACCGTGGTCGCACCCCTCGCTCAGCTTGAGATAGCGAACGTGCGGAAGATCGCCACTGTACAGCCGCACTCCAGGATGCTCCAGCAAGCGCTCTCCCGACAGTACGCCGCGGCTCGCAAGCTCCTCGACGAGACGGTCGGTTTCCGACGCCCCCAGGAACAGATCAACCTCTGGCAGCGCGTCCACGAGTTCACCCTTGTGACGCTCGACCATGCAGCCGACTGCGACTACCGTGCTGCAAACGCCGCTGGTCTTGAATTCTCCGGCTTCGACGAGCGCGTCGAGCGACTCCTTCTTCGCCGCGTCAATGAAGCCGCACGTGTTCACGATTATCACCTCGGCTTCAGCGAGGTTGTCGGTCATCTCGCCGCCGTAGGCCGCGAGCTGCGCGAGATAGCGCTCCGAGTCTACAGTGTTCTTGTCACAGCCGAGCGTGACCAGCCCGACCTTCATGAACCGAGGAACGATTCGAGCGCGCGCTTCTTGGAGTGGTGGCGCAGCTTGAGCAGCGCGCGGTCCTTGATCTGGCGTACGCGCTCGCGTGTAACGCCCAGCACGTCGCCGATCACTTCAAGCGTCATCGGCTCGTCGCCGTCGAGGCCGAAGTACATGCGAAGTACACGGGCCTCGCGCGGCTTGAGAATGAGCAGAGACTTGTGGACAGTCTCGATGAGCGCCTTCTCGAACGCTTCTTCATCGGGGAGAAGGCGGTTTGTGTCAGCAAGATGATCAATCAGCGAGTTGTCTTCGCCCGGCGTCAATGGCGCGTCGAGCGAGAGATGTGTGTGCGAGATCGCCATCGTTCTGGAGACCTCTTCTTCCGTGATGCCGAGGCCCTGGGCGATCTCGAGATGCGTCGGCTCCCGTCCCAGATCCTGGAGCAGTATCGCCGCGCGCTTTCCGATACGATGCAGATCGCCCGCGCGATTGAGCGGCACGCGCACGATGCGCGACTGCTCCGCGAGTGCCTGCAGTATCGCCTGGCGAATCCACCAGACCGCGTAGGAGATGAACTTGATTCCCTTGGTCTCGTCGAAACGCTTGGCGGCGCGCATGAGACCGAGGTTACCCTCGTTGATCAGGTCCGAGAGGTTGACTCCCTGGTTCTGATACTTCTTCGCGACCGATACGACGAAACGGAGGTTTGCGCGAACAAGCCTGTTCATCGACTCTTCGTCGCCCGCGCGAATGCCCACCGCCAGCTCAGCTTCGGCCTCGCGCGTGATCAGCGGATACGCACTGATGTCGCGCAGGTACTGATCCAGCAGCCCCTCGTCTACGCCTTCCTTACGCTTCACCGGCAGCTTCATTCGTTCTAATTCTACCATGACGGCGACGCCGTGAAAGGGGGCGGGACGTTATAGGATGAGATCCGTGCGGATACAGCCTATCGAACGATCGTTCCGAGACGCTGCCAGCGAGCGTTCGTGATCCAGCTGAGCCGAGACGCGCTGTCGGGACGATAGCTGTAGTAAACGAACATCGGCGTGCCGCGTACGAGCGAATCCGGGACGAATCCCCAGTATCGGCTGTCCAGCGAGTTGTCCCGGTTGTCGCCCAGAACGAAGAGATCGTGCGGCGGGACCACCAGCGGACCCCAGTTGTTGCGTGAGGGCCAGTAGGTGCCACTCGCCCGCGCCGACTTCACGAGGTAGTCACGCTGCCAGCGGAACTCCTCAGCGGCCATGTCGGCATCGCCCGCGTTGTGGGTAACGTACTGCTCCGCGAGAGGCTGGCCATTCCGCACAAGGGTACCATCGTGCATCAGCAGGGTGTCCCCAGGAACACCCACCACACGCTTCACGAAGTTGATGGACGGATCGCTGGGCCACTTGAATACGATCACGTCGCCGCGCCGCGGCTGCCGAAAGGCCGGCAGATGGTAGTGCGTGAACGGGAGCTCCGGACCGAACACCATCTTGTCCACGACCAGAAAGTCGCCGACCAGAAGCGTACGCTGCATGCTCGGCGTCGGGATCTTGTACATCTCGACGACGAGGGCGCGTGTCACCAGGAACAGCAACACCGACGCTGAGAGCTGCAATATCGCGCGCATCAAGGTACGCATCGTGATTCCCGTATCGGTCCTGTTGATTCTACGCAGGAAGTGTGAACGTGTGCCGGATCAGTCCGGCGTCCCCAGGTACGTATCTATCTGGGCGCGCTGCAGCGTTCCGGAATAGTCCACGTAGCCCACCTTGGTCTCGGAATAGAACTCGTACACTTCCCAGCCCCCTTCCCTGTGACCATTGCCCGTCTGCTTTACACCGCCGAACGGGAGATGTGCCTCGGCGCCAATAGTCGGCGCGTTGATGTACGTGATACCGTTGTCGAGCAGCTCCAGTGCACGGAATGAGACATTGACATCGCGCGTGTAGACCGACGACGACAGCCCGTACTTGACGCCGTTGTTGACGGCAAAGGCTTCTTCCGGAGTCGAGACGCGGATTACAGACAGCACCGGCCCGAAGATCTCCTCCGTAGCGATGCGATGGTTCGGTTCCACACGAGTGAAGATCGTCGGCTCGTAGAAGAGTCCGTCGTCGAGGCCGCGTCCATTCGCCCGCCGTGCGCCACAGACAATGTCTCCGCCGTCGGCCTGACCGACGTCCACGTAGTGTTCGATCTTGCGGAGCGCCGCTTCGTTGATGACAGGGCCAACATCTGTGCCCTTCTTTCGACCGTCACCAAGCTTGAGTGCCTTGGTCCGCTCGACGAGCATTCCCACGAAATTGTCGTGGATTCCCTTCTGAAGAATGAGCCGGCTCGTAGCGGTGCAGCGCTGACCGGTGGTTCCGAACGCGCCCCATAGCGCGCCTTCGAGCGCGAGATCGAGGTCCGCATCATCGAGGACGATCTGCGCGTTCTTGCCGCCCATCTCGAGCGAGAGCCGCTTGTGCATGCGGCCGCACGTTGCGCCCACCAGACTTCCGGTCGCCGTGGATCCCGTGAACGAGATTAGTGGGACGTCGGGGTGCTCGACCAACGGTGCGCCGACCTCTTCGCCGCTGCCGTGCACGAGCTGGATTACTTCCGGAGGAAGTCCAGCCTCGAGCAGAATCTCGACGAGCAGCGTTCCCGTGTGTGGTACATCTTCGGCGGGCTTGAACACGACCGAGTTGCTGCACACGAGCGCCGGGAACATCTTCCACGTCGGAATCGCCATCGGGAAATTGAACGGACAAATGAGACCCGCGACGCCGATCGGGCGACGGAAGCTCATCGCCCACTTGCTGCGCAGTTCCGAAGGAACGGTTCGACCCGAAAGCAGTCGTCCCATCGTCGCAGCGTAGTAGGCTGTATCAATTCCTTCCTGCACGTCGCCGCGCGTTTCGGTGAGTGGCTTGCCCATCTCGCGCGTCATCGCGTCGGCGATCTCTTCCTTTCGCGCAGTCATTATGTCACCGGTCTTTCGCAGAATGTCGCCACGCTGCGGCGCCGGTGTCGCCTTCCAGAGTGCGAATCCGCGCTTTGCACTCGCGACGGCCCGATCCACATCCGTCGAGTTGGACAGTGGAAACTTGCCGACCACGTCATTCAGATCGGCAGGGTTGCGATTCTCGAAGTAGGCACCCGTGGAGGGCTCGACCCACTCACCCGCGATGAAGTTCCTGAAGACTTTCATTATTGGACGTTCTTGTAAAGCGTGACTTTGCCATCCGCGATGCGGATGTCGCCGATGTATTCGGGCAGTGGTATCGGGAATGCGTCGGACGCGATTCCCGCGGGAGCGTTGCGGCGGATCTGCCGCACCAGTCCCGGAATCATGTCAGATGGAACGCGAAGGTCGTGAATCTGCGCACGCGTCACGTGCATCTGCGCGAGCCCGGCGTGAACGAGATCGACGCGACCGGCAAGCTCAACAGTATCCCGCGCTCCGATCATGGACGCCAGCGGTCCGAGTGCGCGTTCGGCGCCGAGCTCGCGAAGAGGAACGACGGCGCGCACGTGAAGCTGGTC
>JALYYT010000204.1 GCA_030946285.1 Gemmatimonadota bacterium | reverse complement strand
CATCTCTACTGCATTGTCGACTGGAACAGCACCGAGAAGACATGGGACTGTCCATGTCACGGCTCGCGCTTCGATCCATTGGGCAAGGTCATCAACGGACCCGCGATAGAAGATCTGGGGGCGGCACCGGACGACAAGAGAGATTTTCCGAAGGAGCCCGGCGTAAAGGAAGCATGACACCCGGACGATACGAGCCCGCGTCGAAGGAGTGATATCCTCGTCCTCGCAGCATACGTGGACCTCGTCGTCCTCGCCGCAGGCGTGGATGACGAGGTCTTTTCCTGTCACCCCATACCGGCGCAACCCCGCGCACTCGCGCGCCGATCGCTTGGGCCGTTCAGATCACGCCCGGGCCGCGAGGGAGTAATTGTGAAACCGCTCCCGGCGAGGCCCGCCGACCGAATGGTGATCGTACCGTTCTGATCCGTGCGATACCACGGAACACCAGCCGCCCGATACTCGGCCTTCGCCTGCTCATGCATGTGACCGTAATCGTTCACCGCACCCACCGACGCGACGACCCACGACGGACTCGTCAGCTCCAGATACCTCGGCGTCACTCCATTGCAACTGCCGTGGTGGTCAGCCTTCAAAACATCCACGTGCATCCCGGGATTCTGTGCGTACCCTTCAGTCTCGAAATTTCCGATCGCGGCATGCTCCGCATCACCGGCAAGCCACATCGTGAACGACGCTGAATCGGGGCCGACCAGCTTCACCGCGACCGACCGGTTGTTCGCCTTGGCCGGTGCCGCCAGCGGATGCATGATGTGCAGCAACGCCCCGCCACGCAAGGTGATCGTGCACATCGCCGCGCCGTTGCCGCAGGGATCGTCGGTGCTCCGGTAATCCAGCCCGTCCGTCACCACTCTCGAATTGATGGAATCGCGCAGCCTGGCAAGCGTCGTCGCCGCGGCCGGGTCCTTGTTCTCGAAGAAGTAGCGCACCTTTATGTGACGGCGTGTGTCGAACAGTGCCAGCAGCCCGGCGTAGTGATCCGCGTGCTGATGTGTTAGCACGACCACGTCGATCGTTTCATTGTTCAGACGCAGCGAATCGAGCAGCTCTCCCATTCGCCGGACGTCCGGGCCGCCATCTATGATGACCCTGCTGTCGCCGTTGTGGATGTAAGTGGCATCGCCCTGACCAACGTCGAGATCCCGGACGGCTATCGCGGGCGCGGGCGGATCGTTCACGCCCGAGTCGGCCCGCAATCCTCCACGCATCCCGAGCGCGCCATACGCGATCAACCCGATGAACAGGAATGCAGCGACAGCAATCAGGGCTCGGCGGTCCATAACGGGTAAAGCTAACAACGGAATGCCGCCACTCCGTGATCCTTCCGAGGGGAGCGTCATCGAAATCCACGTCGCCGAGGATGGTAGCGACCGCGGACTGAATCATGCTATTTCTGTGAGCGATGACATCATTTCCAAAGCGCGCTATGTGTCCGCCGAGGCTCGCCATTCAGCGTGGCGGGCTATGGCTGGCGGTCTGTTCCAGCCTCACGGCATCAGTCGCGCGCGCCCAGAAGCCGGCGCCGCCCCGCGATACGCTCGCTCGCGATTCAGTACATCGCCTCGAGACCCACGTCATCATCGGCACGCGTCTGTCCACATCGGACGACCGCACCGGCGCGCGAGTTGACCGACTGTCTGTGCGAACGGTTACGCCGGGGCCGACCGCCGCAATCGAGGCGCTGTCGAGCCTGCCTGGTGTCAGCCTCACCGACGACCAGGGCAGCAGGTTCCAGCCGACACTCAATCTGCGTGGTTTCACACTTTCCCCTGTAGTTGGCGTATCGCAGGGTGTCAGCGTCTTTCTGGACGGCGTGAGAATAAACGAGCCGGACGCGCAGGAGTTGAACTTTGACCTCATTCCGATGGATGCGGTCGCCGAAGCGCAACTCGTTCGCGGACCCGCGACACTCTTTGGCAAGAACAGTCTTGCCGGCGCACTTCTGCTCACCACGCAACGCGGCGGCGCCGAGCCTGGCTTCGAAGTGGAAGCCGAGGCCGGTGCATTCGGATTTCGCGGGCTGACGCTGAGCGCGAGCGGCACGGGCAGTATTGGAGCAGCGACGGGAATCGACGCGTACATCTCTGCGCACGCGAGCGACGAAACCGGCTGGCGCGATGATACCGGTGGTCGCACTCGCGTGATCTTCGCGAACATCGGCTGGAAGCGCGACAGCTCCGATGTCGCGCTGACCGTGATGTACGCGCACGACCGCGCATTCCTCGCAGGCTCGCTTCCGGAGAGCTGGCTGGCCGTGGATCCGCGCGCGAACTATACCGGTGGCGACTTCTTCGAGCCGGATCTCCTTCACATCGCGCTGCGCGGAGACCGCAGTTTCGCGCCGGGCACGCTGCGGGGCAACCTATTCTTCCGCCGCAACAATACCGAGCAGTACAACGTGAATGTGGATCAGCCGAGCACGAGATCGCTTACCGGCAACCGATCTGCGGGGGGAACCGTGGAATGGAATGCACCAGCCACGTTCATCCACCGGGAAGTGGCGCTGACAGTTGGCGCAGAGTACAGCCGGAATGATGTGGGGTATCGCACGTTCGTCGAGGACGTATCGCCGGGTGGCACCCTTCCGCAGAGTTGTGTCCCCGCAACAGGTATCTGCACGCACGCGCGCGTTCCGGAAGACGATGCCGCCATCTACGCGCAGGCGGTGATGTCGGCGACGCAAAGACTGTCACTGACCGCAGCGGCCCGGGTTGATTATGTGCGAATCCCGTTCCGCGATTTGCTGCAGCCGTCGAACAATGGCACGAGTGTATTCCAGCGTATTTCGCCACGCGTGGCCGCGCGGTACCAGTTCGACAGTGCAACGAGCGGCTACGCATCTGTGAGCACTGCATTCCGCGCCCCCGCAGCGCTCGAGCTGGCGTGCGCGGACGAGCAGGCGCCATGCTCGCTTCCGTCGGCACTGGGGGATGACCCGCCGCTCGCACCCGTCACCGTGCTTGCCTACGAAGCAGGTCTGGACAGGGAGCTGTTCGGGAATGCAAGGATCGGAATCAGTGCGTATCGCAGTGGAGTCACCAACGAGATCGTCTTCGTTGCTTCGAGCGTGACGGCTGGATTCTTCCAGAACATTGCGCACACGCGCCGTCAGGGAGTCGAGTTGACGGGATCCGCGGCGCTGCCTGCGGGATTTCGTGTCGCTGTATCGTATGCGTACCTGGACGCGACATACCAGAGCACCGTCGCGCTGGCATCGGCACTGGACGAAAACGTCGCGAAACCGGGCGACAGGTTCCCACTGACACCGGCACATCAGGGAACGTTTTCTCTGGAGAACAACCACGCTACTCACGACGCTCTGTTCACCACGCGGTTCTCCATCAAGGCCGTCTCGAGTCAGTTCCTTCGTGGCGACGACGCTAACCGGGAGGAGCCGCTCGCGTCTTACGCCGTTGCCAACGCCGGTTTCAGCGTTCAGATGGCAGCGTTCACGGTAAGTGCATACGTGCAGAACCTGCTTGACCGCAGGTACAACAGCTTTGGCGTGTTCGGGGAGAACCCGCTCGGTCCGATTGGAGGACCGAGCCCTGCAACGCCGACAGAAGAGCGCTTTTTGACTCCGGGATTCCCGCGCGCGGTTACAGTGTCGCTGGGTCTTCGGATGTGAGCCTTTGGAATCGTTCTCGAAATGGAGCGGAGCGAAGAGCTGTCGAACGCGAATGTCGCGCAGTTCGCACTCTCACCGAGAGCGATTATCCGCTGGGTGTCGCTGACACGACCCCACTCGGGCGCACGTCGATTCCGGCGGGCCGGCCAAGATGCATTCCAGGCACCTGCACGTTCCGGCGTTCCTGCACTCATCGAACTTGGGCGACTGCTCCAGATAACTGAACGGATACTCCGCGACGAGGAAACCGACGAGGACATTGAACTGATCTTCACGCCCGGCTCCTTGCTTGGGGGCACGCGCCGTGGATGTTAAATATGTAGCGCAGACGATGTTACATTTGTATGCTGGATGATGTTAGATTTGTAGCGTGGACCATGTGAGATTGGAGTGTGCGGGCGTCAAAGCTGTATGGTATGAGGTGTTAAATTCGTAGCGTAGAAAGCGTGTCCTATGTAGGTATCTCGTTACCAAGCTTATGGACTCGGGCCGGCACACGCCTCGGTTCGCTCCCCGCCCCCCTCATCATCGCGCCATGACTGACACTGTGCGGCAGCCTACGTACGTTCGCCGGCGCGCTTTACCACGTCCGATTTTTACGAGCAGCAGTCACTCATGCGTCTGCAGTAACACCGCCCGCACCGGCGCCGCATCCAGTCCCGCGACC
>JALYYT010000203.1 GCA_030946285.1 Gemmatimonadota bacterium | reverse complement strand
TCATCCTGCTGTGATTTCTGCTGCAGAATTGCGATACGGTGCTCGAAATCCGGGAGCTCGATATCCGCGACCATGCCCCACTGAAACCGGCTGACGAGCCGAGCCTCGAGGCCTGGTATGTCGGATGGCGGCCTGTCGCTGGTCAGGATGATCTGCCGACCCGCTTCGTAGAGAGCGTTGAATGTGTGGAAAAATTCTTCCTGAGTGGCTTCCTTGCCCTTCAGGAAATGGACATCGTCGACCAGGAGTAGATCCGTTTCCCTGTAGCGACGCCGGAAATCGGGCATAGTACGATTGTGGATCGAGCTGATGAGGTCATTGGTGAACTGTTCCGTTCCGACGAAGGTGATTCTTGTTGACGGATCCCGCTCATAGATAGCGTGACCGACCGCCTGCATGAGGTGGGTCTTTCCGAGTCCCGTGTCTCCGTAGATGAAAAACGGGTTGTAAATCTTTCCGGGAGCTTCCGCGATGGCGTGAGCCGCAGCCGCCGCCAGCTCGTTGGATTTTCCGATGACAAATTGCGCGAACGTGTATCTGTCGTTAAGTGGCGCCTCGGTGGCGCGTTCCGGCTTTAATGATGTCGGCATTTCTGCCGGCTTTGGCGCGACGAAGAGATCCATCTGCGGCCGAGCCTGACGCTCTTCGTTTACACGAAATGTGATCTTGAGAGGTTGCCCGATGGCGACCGGAGCGTAGGAGCTGAGCAGCGCTGAATGTTTAGCTTCGTTCCACTCGGCTGCAAACCGGTCTGGCGCCCCGACGATCAGGGTATTTCCGGCGATCTCCAGTGCTTCGGTGGGCTCGAGCCAGGTCTTGAAGGTTTGCTCGGGTAACTCCCGGCGGGCGCGCTCGAGGAGACGCGCCCAGATTTCGGCGGGGAGAAGATCGAGCGATTCCATATCTGGGGAGGCCGAAGCTACGGAACCAATGTGGATAAGTCAATCGGTATGGAAAACGAGACGGCGGGAATCGTCGTTGTGACACAATTCGATGTCACTGAAGGGGCTGTTTGCGCGACCATGCAGGTCCTTCATCCGGTAGTTGCACACCGTTGTTGCATCCTGTTGGTGCTATTAGATTTAACGGTCTTTCGCTAAAGTTGTTCAAGAACTGAGGATCATACATGGGTAAGCCAACATATCGGCCGCGTAACAAGCGCCGAATCAGGACGCACGGGTTTCGCGAGCGGATGTCCACTCGCTGGGGACGTGAGGTACTTGCACGTCGTCGCAAGAAGGGTCGCAAGCAATTGACGGTGCAGCTTCCGTCGAAGTACGCTGGCGCGTAGATAGAGCAGACTGAGGGGGCGAAGCACGTAACTGCGGACGAGGTGGAAAATGAACTTCCGCTTTCGAACTCAAAGGCACAACCAACGTCTCATCTGAAGTTCTCGAGTGCGCAGCGACTGTCGCGCGCACCGGATATCGAGTTCGTCAAGCGAACGGGGAAGAGGGTGAAATCCGGACTCATGGATGTCCGGGTCACCGCTTCCCCGTCGTTGTGTGCGCGGGTCGGCATCATCGTGCCGAAATTCGGCCACATCATCGTGGAACGGAACAGGCTTCGCCGGCGAATACGGGAGATCGTGAGAGTCCGTATGCTTCCGGTGCTTCAGCAGGCTCCGCCCACGGACGTACTCGTTCGCGCGCTTCCGCGGGCCTATTCGGCTAGCTTTGATGTGCTGGAACGGGAGATAGAGGGGATAGTTGCGCGACTCGCATGAAGCCACGGATGCAACCACAGAGCCAGCCACAGAGCAGGCAGAGCGTGATGAAAATCCAGCTCCGGCAATCGTACGCCGGAGTGCTGCGATGTGGCTCCTGCGTGGTCCGATACGATTCTACCAGCTTGCAATATCGCCCATGAGTCCGGCTGCATGCCGTTACTATCCGTCGTGCTCCAACTATGCAATCCAGGCCATAGACAAGTACGGCGCCCGGAAGGGTGGCTGGCTCGCAGTCCGTCGCATTCTTAGATGTCATCCTTTTCGGCCGGGCGGCTTTGACCCGGTCCCCTGAGCTCGCACCGATAAATGGAAAGTAGAAGACTCTTCATCGCGATCACGCTCGCGCTCGTGATCTTTTTCGGATTTCAGTTCCTGTTTCCACCAAAGCCACAGCCAAATGCTGTGCCGGGTGCGGACAGTACTGTAGTTCAACAGAGCGCAGCTCCGGGGACGGCTGGTACTTCCGTGAAAGCCGGTGCAGTGCCCGGTTCGACAGCGGTCACCGGCAAGAGCGTGCTGTCTCCTGCCGACACAGCACGTTCAGGCGCTTCCGTACCGGCCGTAGTAGCGCAGACCACCGTAGTCGCGCCAGCAGCGACGCGCAGTGACAGTGGTGCGACGTTCGAGATGAGCAACGTGGGTGCAGCTCCGGTCGCAGTGGTGATGAATACGTATCCGAGCAGACTAGGCGGGCTCAACGGAGCCAAGGTACGCCTCGGCTCGGCCGCCGATCCTGTGCTGAAGTACGAACTGGTCGCCAACAACGGGCAGCCGGTGGATCTGTCGGGAACGTCATTCCAGACAGCCCGAGTCGGCAATGTCGTGACGTATACCACGAGCGTAGCTGGCGCCACGATCCGGTTCAATTACGACATCCTGCCGGACAGCTTCGTCTCGCACGTCACGGGATCGGTGAGCGGCGCGCAGGCCGGGAGCTATCTGGTTGTCGCGCTGCCACAGACATTCCTGGCGACCGAGCCCGATACCAACGACGACCGGAATGCGCTCGCATTCGCGTATCTGACCAAGCGTGATGCGGCGAGGAACGTCACCTTCCACTCGCTGGATCCGGGCGAGAAGAAACTGGTCGAAGGTCCCGTCACGTGGATCGTGGCGAAGTCGAAGTACTTCGTAGTGGGACTGCTCGCTCCCAAGAAGGGACCGGAGTTCACCGAAGCAACGCTCATTGGCGGCGCGCGGCTGACCAAGGTCGCAACACGCGCGAGCGGCACCGTGGTGATCCCGATAGTGAATGGGACGTTTGCCTTCGACATGTATGCCGGCCCGCAGGAGTGGAAGAAGCTTAGCGCACTCGGCCGCGACTTCGATCAGGTGAACCCATACGGATGGGCATTCGTACGACCGCTGATGCAACCCATCGCGACGTCGGTGATTCGTCTCGTGCTATGGATGCACAGCAGGCTGGGCCTGAGCTACGGACTGGTGCTGATCGCGCTGGGACTGATGATCCGGCTCCTGATGTGGCCGCTGTACCAGACGTCCATGAAGACGTCCATCAAGATGCAGATCCTGCAACCGGAACTGACCGCGGTACAGGACAAGTTCAAGGATGATCCGGAGAAACAGCGCGCCGAGGTGATGAAGGTATATCACAGCCACGGGATGAATCCGCTGTCGCCGCTGCTGGGCTGTCTTCCGTCGCTGCTTCCGATGCCGGTGCTGCTCGCGCTGTTCTTCGTTTTCAGAAACACGATCGAATTCCGCGGTGTTCATTTCTGGTGGCTGAGCGATCTCTCGGCGCGCGATCCCTACTACATCCTTCCGCTGCTGATGGGTGCGTCCATGTATCTCATCTCATGGATGGGAATGCGGAACACGCCACCGAATCCGCAGGCGAAGATGATGAGCTACATCATGCCCGCGATGTTCACGCTGTTCCTGTACAGGGAAGCGGCAGGGCTCAATCTGTACTACGCGACGCAGAATCTCGCGACACTTCCGCAGCAGTGGCATCTGTCGCGCACCCGCGGAATGACGAAATCCGCCGCGAAACCGACTACGAAACCCGTGACGACCGTGAGCAAGACGACTCCCGCCTCGGTACCGGCGAAAGGGAAATCCAAACGGTAACTGTTCGGGAAAACCGATACCGATATCGCGTGTGACGGATGTCGTTATAGCTTAGATGATGCGGATCACGTACATCGGCCATGCTACGCTGCTGATCGAGATCGGTGGGAAGAAGATTCTCACCGATCCGAACTTCGATCCCGCGCTCGGGAAATTTCTTGCCAGGGTGAGCGAGCCCGGGATCGCAATAGATGCGCTTCCGAAGCTGGACATGATCCTGCTGACACACGCGCACGCGGATCACCTCTCATTCAAGTCACTCGAGCAGCTCGAGGCGGTCCCGCTCTATGCTCCGCCGGCCGTGGCCCGGTGGGTACGACGCAGCGGAGTCGCGAACGCGATCGAGTTCGGACCGGGAGACTCCCTTACGAGCGGCAGTCTGAGGGTTCACGCAGAAGCCGCGACGCACGCCGGGAGTCGGTACGTTGTGGATCGCTGGCGGAAGCAGGCTAATATGTATCTACTTGATACTAAAACCGAGAGTGCTTTCTTCGCTGGTGACACTGCACTTCGGGATGATACGACAGCAATGGTGCACCGGGAGTTGAAGGGACGGACCCTGGACGTCGCGCTCCTGCCGATCGGATACGCGCCGAGCTGGAAGGTGGGTTTCCGCAAGGGATACCTGACGAGCATGGACGCGCTGACGCTGTTCGAGCGACTGCGCGCGAGGCATCTGATTCCGTACCACTGGGGAACGTTCAATCACGTGACAGCGTCTGCGTACGATGCAATAAATGAAATGCGCGAGCACGTGAAGACCCATGCGCGCGGATCCGATGTCCGAATCATCGATCCGGGGGAGATGCTCCAGATCAAGCCGGCTGCGACTGCATGAATCCCGGAGCGGACGATACCATAGCCGCGATCGCGACCACCGAAGGGCGTGGAGCGATCGCGGTTCTTCGTATCTCCGGTCCTCACGCGTTCGACATCGCGAGGCAGCACGTGAATCCATGGCCGGCAAGTCACCGGCACGTGACGTTGTGTACCGTACGCGATCGCGACAGGGAGGTTCTGGACGAGGCGCTTGTCACGACATTCGTCGCGCCACTTTCCTTCACGGGCGAGGATGTGGTGGAGATAGCGACGCATGGCGGGCAACTGGTGCCGACGCTCGTGCTTGCGGCAATGGTGTCGTCGGGCGCAAGGATCGCGTTGCCTGGAGAGTTCACGCGCCGAGCGGTGATCAATGGAAAGATGGATCTGGTGCAGGCCGAAGCGACGGGAGATCTGATCGATTCGACGTCGCGGGCGATGCAGCGGGTGGCGCTCGCCCAGCTAGATGGCGGATTGTCGCGCCGAATCGAGGAACTGCGGGACGAGGTGATAGAGCTGGAAGCGTTGATCTCCTACGATATCGATTTTCCGGACGAAGATGACGGGCCGATCCCGAGGTCTCGTGTCGAGGCGGCGATATCGGAAGTGATCGCTTCGCTCGAGAGTCTGATAGCGACGGCGCCTGCGGGTGAGCTGGTGAGGTCCGGTGCTCTTGTCGTCATCGCTGGTGAGCCGAACGTGGGAAAGTCCTCGCTGTTCAACGCAATGCTCGGAAAACGGCGTGCGATTGTGACGGAGATTCCCGGAACGACGCGAGATGCGATCGAAGCGGTACTGGACACGGGGGAATGGCCTCTCCGAATCGTCGACACCGCGGGGATTCGCGAGACGACCGATGCGGTGGAGCGGCTGGGGATCGAGGTGGCGCGCGAGTATCTCGAATCCGCCGACGTGGTGCTCGCTTGCGGAGAGACAACCGAAGAGATCGAACGTATCCGTGACGCAGTGACCGCGATGGGGGAAGCACACATCGCGCTCGTGCAGACAAAATCGGACCTGGGCGCGCCGGCCGCAGCCGGGAAAGCGGTGTACCGGGTGAGCGCGACCAGCGGTGACGGCATCAATGCCCTGGTCGATGGAATCGCGCGCGAGGTATCGGAGCGCTTTGGAGGTGTGGCGCTCGATGCGCCCGTGATTACACGCGAGAGACAGCGATACTGTGTCGCGCAGGCACTGGAAGAGATGATCGCGTTCGACCACGGCTTCGCGCAGAAGGGATTGCCTGTATCCATCGCTGCAGTCCATCTGCGCAGCGCGGCCAACGCACTCGCGGATGTGACGGGAACCATTGACGTGGAAGAGGTCCTGGACCGGCTGTTCCGTACTTTCTGCGTGGGCAAATGATGAACAGCGAGACATATGTGGTACCGGGTCTGGACATATTCGTCGAGGTGGAGACTCCGGAGCAGGTGTCCCTCTCGTATTCGGTAGCGGGCATCGGGTCACGCGGCGCCGCCGCAGCTCTCGATGCGCTGATATGTCTCGGGATCCTGATCGCCGGCGGAGCGATCATGCTCATCGCTGCGTCCTACTCGGGTGTGAAGACGGCGCAGCGGATGCCAATGTCCGGTGCATGGCTCATGGCGTTCTGGATAATCGTGCAGTTCGTGATAACGTGGGGCTACTACGTGCTGTTCGAGGGGATCTGGGACGGACAGACGCCCGGCAAGCGGCTGATGAAGTTGCGAGTAGTGCGCGATGGCGGTTTCTCGGTGACGTTCGGCGCATCAGCAGTCCGCAACCTGTTGCGCGTAGTTGACGCGTTCGGGGTATATCTGGTCGCGATTATCGTTGCGATGACCAACAGATCGCGCAAGCGACTTGGCGACATCGTCGCGGGGACGTTCGTGATAAGGGAGGAACGCCAGCAGGCTGTCAGATCACAGCCTCCGGGGAAGAGCAGAGACTCCCGTACCACGTTCGCTCGTCTCAGCGATGAAGAATACACGGTGCTCGAGCGGTTCATGGGCCGGCGATTGACGCTGGACCCGGCTCGGCGCGACGCGATCGTAACTCAGCTCTCGGCGCGCGTTTCGGATTTTCTCCCTTCGCAAACACAGTCAACGCGAAGCGCCGATCTTCTGCGGTTGTACGAGACGGAACGCGATGCGCGCGCAAATGGGGTGGCTTCACGGAGTGACACCGGCGCTCAGCGGGAACAGCATGCGATAGCTGCATCAGGTCTCAAGCGCTGGAATGATTTCTCCGCGGCGCTCGACTCGGCTTACGAGCGAGGTCTTTCGCGAATGCCGGCGAGCGAGGTGTCAGCGCTAGTGGCCCAGTACCGCGAGATTGCCACTGACATGGCCCGATTGCAGACTGCGAGTCGCGGAAGGGAGAACGATTCCCTGTTTCATGTGAGCAGACTCGTGGCGCGCGGGCACAACCTTCTGTACAGACAGAAGGGGCGAACGCTGGCGAGTATCGTCACGTACATCATGGAAGCTGTCCCCACGGAAGTACGGCGTTCGTGGAGACCGATTGCACTAGCTGCACTGCTGCTGTTCGGACCGGCGATCGCGGCCTATGTGGTGATCGTGCGCGATCCGCAGGTGGCGGGTCAACTTCTTCCTGACGAGATGATCAGCCGAGCGACGGAAGCAAAAGCGCGGCAGCAACGGGGCGAGGGTTACGTGACGATTCCCGACGAAATGCGCCCTGTGGCTGCAAGCTCGATCATCTCCAACAACGTGAAGATTACGTACCTGGCATTCGCAATGGGTGTGACATTCGGCATCGGGACCGTGTTCATGCTCGTGTTCAACGGGGTGGCGATCGGGAGCAGTGTCGGACTGTTTGCATCGCAGGGAGTGGTGCGGTTGATACTCGCGTTCATTGCGCCGCATGGTGTGCTCGAGCTGAGCGCGATCTGCATCGCTGGTGGTGGTGGACTGCTACTCGCGGCGGCGATCGTGCTGCCGGGGGATCGCACGAGACGAGACGCGCTGGTGGAGAACGGACGCAGGGCGATCAACCTGATAGCAGCATCCACACTTTTTCTGCTGGTCGCGGGATCTCTCGAAGGGCTCGTTTCGCCGCGTGTGTGGCCGCTGGAGTGGAAGCTGTGGATCTCCGGAGCTACTGCGGTGTTGATGCTTGGCTACCTGTCGCTCGGGTGGCGGAACTCTGGAAAGGAGAAAGTCGTTGGCGGTGAAGCGCGGCCCCCGGACGATCCCGTGCCGGCTGTCTAGAACGAATCACAGGGTGGTGAGACGTGCCGCTGGCGCCATGTTCATCGCACTCGTGCTGGAGCTGACACCAGCGCGCATTCATGCGCAGGTGAGCGCGGGGATGCGTGCGCAGGATATCGCGATCAACTCGGCGATCGGTGCTGTCACAGCGGCCGGATGGTCTCTGGTTCGAGGGCGAGGATTCAAGCGCGATCTTGTCAGCGGGATCACGCGAGGGCTGGTCGGCGGCGCTGCGATGGGTGTGGGGCGGCAGATCGCGGCGAGTCCGTTCGACGGTTCGGGATTCATTGGGCGCGAAGTTTCATCCGCGGGAATCTCCCTGATCAGCTCCGCGGGGACCGACAGGACCGTGCTGTCATTTCCCGTAGGTCCGGTGCGGCTGCAGCTTGTGGACGGCACCTCATTCGACTGGCGCGTGAATGCGACGGACGCTGTTGCCGCGGCGATAAGAGCCACGCACTCCGGCACGCGCATAGATGCAGCGCTCTCGCTGTCGTCCGGTACGTTCGTGTTTCGCGACCGGAGGCAGACTTTTCATACTTCGAGTGGTGAGGCCGACGCTGCGGAGTTCTTCGAGAGCATCACGATCGCCAGATCCGTGTTCAACGGTACCGACCGTCCGAACGTGCTGTATCACGAGAACGTGCACGTTCTGCAGAATGACTATCTGTCGTTCGCGGTCACGAATCCGATCGAAGTGGCCCTGCTCGATCGCACGTCGCTGGGACGCCGGATCGCGAGGCATATAGATCCAGGAATTCTTTCGGTGCCGACCAATATCTTCGCGAACAGCCTGGTGAAATATCCGGCGCGGCCGTGGGAGCGAGAGGCAAACGCGCTGACACCGCGACACGATTACTAGGCGTCGACGTCTACTCAGGCATTGCGGGTTCTGACTACATCACGGCCTGACCGTTGGCATGCCGCTCTTCGTATACAGCTCCTCAATGCGGCGCACCTCCTCAGGACTCAATTGTGCGAACTCGTTTTCCCTTGCGCGTCTGGAGAGCTTACCGTGCCCCTGGACCAGAAACTTATGTAGAAGTGATACTGTCACGTTTGGCATATCGGTAACGTTCTGCACTCCGGCGGCGAAGCGGTCGAATGCCTCGAGGAACTGGATTTCGTCCGGAAGATCCTGCTCGACTGTCTGCTCGACACATCCATAAAGAAACTCCGAATGTGCCGTTGCGTCGAAAAACCGATAGTAATCTGCCGTATCGTTCAACACCTCGACGTTGTTCTGCTCAGTGGGACGCCAATCGATCAGGTGCATCAACGGAGCGGAATACGATTCCAGGACTCGCTTGTAAGGCGCTATCTCGCGCAGGATTGCGGTGCTCACCGGGAACACTACATTGGGCGGGCTGAATCCAGCTGATGCCAACACCTGGTGGATGAGCCATCGATGGATACGGCCATTTCCATCGACAAAGGGATGGACGTACACAAAGCCGAAAGCGACGCTGGCAGCGGCAATTACAGGATCGACATTTCCCTTGAGCGCGCGCGCATCGTATGCAACGATCCCATCCAGGAGACCGGGAACGTCCTCGGCGCGCGCGCTGATGTGTTCCGGGATTGGTTGCTGCGTCTGCCGGTCGTGATCTCCAACAAACCCGCCTTCCTTGCGCAGGCCGAGTGTCACGAATCGGCTATCGACCAGAAGCTGTTGCAAGCGCTCAAGCTCCACTACGCTGAATGGATGTGAGCCTGCCTGGGCGATGGCCTGCCCCCATCGTGCAATCCGCTCTCGTGGTGGCCGCTCGCCTTCGATATCGAACGATGAGCGACTGTCTTTTAAAAGCATGAATGCCGCAGCGCGCGCGATGACATCAGGATGCGTCCGGCCGATTACCTCGCCCGCTCGTACATCGAGGCGCTTCGCAGCGTAGTGCCGTAGTGTCTCAGTCCACCGCACTGTTGGACAAAATGCGGGTGTTCCCGGGAGATTGTTGACGACTCTGTGGCGAACTGACAGCTCGCCTCCAGGCATAGCGACCTGCTGCCGATCGTTCAGAATTGGAACGGCCTTCACCTTGGATGCGTCGGGCAAGTCGAGAACATCGGCGGTGAGCCATTCATAGAGGAACCACAGCCGGCGCGTGTGTACGCCGGTGGGGGTTGCCCTGATAATTGCCTCGATCTCAATCCTGGGTATGGTGCGGAACAGGGCTTTAAGTACCGAGAGCTCGACTCCCTCACGTCGCAAAGCGAAGTCAAGATGGCCGGCCATCGTGTTGTCTGGCCGTCGACTTTGCCTGATCAATAGCCAGTCTTCAGTCGACTGGGGGCGTTCACGCTCCGTGGCAAGCGCGAGACGGCGAGGCAAAGGCACACGCAGCGCGTAGCCGGCTATCAAGGCCGCGTATCCCACCAGCCGGCCGGGTTCAGGCAACACTCGGCTACCCAGGATCTTCACAAGAGCGCCGTATCTTTCACTGATGATGCTTTCCATGCCCAATTCATTCACGAATTTCTTCCTGCATGATACAGGAAGATCTACCCGAAGCATTCACAATATACCCAAATACTTCACCAAGGCAAGATAATTGCCCAATAGAATCAGCAAAATGCCGCAAAAAGGGAGGCTATCTGTGAATGATCGCTTGAAGTTGGGTCTGTGTTGGTCCTGGTGCAGGATGCCAGCCCGATGGAGCGTACGCGCTGGCACTGCGACACGATTACAGCGAAGGACAGGATTCGGGCCTCCGGTCGCGCGGGTTATGGAGTCGGAGTGATATGCACCAGCGCAGAGCCATGCACTCCGCGGGCTGCTGCGGTCACCGTCACGTTCCCCACCCGCAGCCCGGTCAGAATTATCGCCGAACCGGATGTCGTGTCACCCGCAATCGGTTTCACGGGTACGATGCTGGCTACTCCTGGATCGGAGACGGACCACACCGCATCCAGGACCCGGTCGTAGGTGAACAGGCCCGTCAGTCCGCCGACTTTCCCCCGTGCAGAGAGGCGCACTGTGTCCCCCACAGTCAACGACGTATTGCCGGAGATCGCGATGCTTTGAAGCCGGCCTTCGTCGGCGAAAGGATTCGTGACGTTGCCACAGGCGCTCAGGGCAAGCAAAGCTAACGCTGAACTCGGTACCCAGCTCGGCAACCGACGATGTATGACCTTCACGCCAAATAGTTCGGGCATCCAGCTCCCGCGTGGCAGCGACTTCCGCAATGGATCATGCACGGTACCATACCCCCTGATACAATGTGCAAGGATGGCCATCGTGCGGACGCGCAGGTGTGGATCGAAAAGCCCCGACCGCGCCTGGCTGTGCGAAGAACGGCAAGTGACTAAGTATACCCAAAGCTCTAAGTACTACTACAATGCGTTGCGGTTCTTGATTTCCAGATAGCGATTGATGAGCGCAGCCGTCATTGCGGTCGGAGCAGTATCCAGAACTGTCACGCCTGTCTGGCGCATCATCTGGAGCGCTTCACTGCGCGCAGAAATGAGTTCTTCAGCGGCGACACTCTCGTAGAACTGCTCCACGCGTGAGTGTTCACGCGGGATGGATGCGGCGACAAGTTGCTCGTTGCGAAGCGCCACAACGAGCGGCAGATGCCGGTTTGCACTCCGCGCCGTCAGCGCGATGACGGCGCGTGACGAGCGCACGTCAACGACGTCGGTGAAGAGGACTATGAGGCTTCGGCGGCGATTGCGTTCGGTGAGTGTGCGGAACGCCGCGGCGTAGTCGGGCTCGGTCATGGTCGCCGTTACCGACGTGAGCGCATCGCGAATTGCGCCGAGCGTGCCTGGTGCACGCGATGGGGCCATGTAGCTGCGGATTCGTGAATCGAAGACGATGAGACCTACTCTGTCGCCCGTAGAGAGCGCAGTGTCGGCCAGTGTGAGCGCAGATGCAAGGGCGTACTCGAAGCGCGGTCGGTCACCAGCGAGCTGTGTCATCATCCGACCGCAGTCGATGGCGATCACGACCGTCTGGCCCTGCTCGAAGGTGAACTCGCGCGATATCAGCCGGTGACGTCGCGCGGTTGCCTTCCAGTCTATGTGGCGTGGATCGTCGCCCGGGTAATAGTCGCGAAGATTGGCGAATGATGTGCCGGCGCCACGGAATCGCACCACACGCTGTCCCGATGACCTGAGTCGCTGCTGCGCGGCGAGCAGCCTGTAGCGACCCGCGCCAACGATCGACGGAATGACTGATATAGTATCATCGGGCGAATATATCACCGCTCGGCGCATCAACCCCCACGGACCGGTGATCCTGAGGGCGACGGGACCGAGTGGGAACGTTCCGCGAGTGCGTCCGGTGAGGCTGCCGAGGATCTCGACGGGCTGCTTCGGTTGCACGAGCAGCCGAGCTGGCTCAAGTCCCGTGGCTTCCAGCGCTCCGGGAAGCTGCTGCGTGAGCTCGGCGTGAAGCGGCACTGGCCACGAGGACTCGATCTCGTATTGCGCATCACGCGTGTCGCCCACGCCGATCGTCGCCGGGAATACACGACGGAGAGCGACGAAGCTGGCGCCGGGAATGCGCAGCGCGTCAGCGAGAGCTGCCAGAACTACGAGCGACGTGATCGCGGTCGCGACGACCTGACCGGCGGTTGATGCTGAAAAGGCCCACGCGAGCGAGGCAATCGCCAGTACAAAAGCGAATCGCGGCGCAGGCGCGAACCGGGCCAGCGCGCGAATGGAATGGAGAACGCGATTCAGTGCTCGCGCCGCCGGTGTCGAGCTCATTCGTGTCCTGGAGTACGGCAGATGTTCGATGCAACCATCACGTTGGAGCCGGCACGCGTGCCAGAATCGCGTTGAGCACATCGTCTGTCGAGCGTCCTTCCACCTGCAGCTCCGGCGACAGCATTACTCTATGCCGAAGAACCGGAAGTGAATGCTGCTTGACGTCGTCTGGAGTCACGAAGTCGCGGCCGGCGATGAGCGCGACCGCGCGCGAGACACGGAACAGCGCGACGGCCGCGCGGGGAGATGCGCCCAGCGTGAGCGAATTGTCTTCGCGTGTGGCTCTGACGATGTCGGTGATGTATTCCCGTACGTCGAGTGTGACCGTCACGGAATCCGTCATTCCTCTCAGGCGAGCGACTTCATCCCTGGTGACCACCGGTTCAGGCATGAACGTGCTGGCCCGTTCCGCGTCGAAACCTTCCGAATAATTCCCGAGCATCTGCAGCTCGGCGTCGCGCGCGGGATAGCCGATGCGGACATTCACGAGGAAGCGGTCGAGCTGTGCTTCGGGAAGAGGATACGTGCCCTCGTACTCCACGGGATTCTGCGTGGCGAACACGCTGAAGACGTCGCCGAGTGAGTGGGTGACACCGTCAACCGTCACCTGGCGTTCCTGCATCGCTTCAAGAAGAGCCGACTGTGTCTTGGCCGGCGCGCGATTTATCTCGTCGGCGAGAAGCAGATCGGTGAATATCGGACCTGGGCGGAATTCGAAGGCGCGCGACGATTCCTGATACACGCTGACGCCTGCGATGTCAGACGGCATGAGATCGGGAGTGAACTGGACTCGGCCGAACCGGACATCGAGCGCGCCAGCCAGCACGCGGACGAGAAGAGTCTTGGCAGTGCCGGGCACGCCCTCGAGCAGAACGTGTCCGCGGGCTATGAACGCGGCGAGTGTCTGGTCAATTACATCGTCCTGGCCGAGCACGCGCGCCGAGACGGTGTCGCGAATGCGGCGCAGGACATCCGATGTGGCTGTGAGGTCTGTCAATTTGCGAATGCCCTCTCGATGTTCGCGAACGCCTCGCCGATTGCGGCGAAGCCGGTGTGCGAGCTGGTATTGGAACTGGTGCTGGACATGGATGAATCTGCGAGAAGTGCCTGCGCAATGTGGTCTGCGTGTGTCGCGATGCCCGGAATCCGCTCGCGAAGTGCCGACAGATACACCGAATCCGGGATGGACATGGCCATGCCGAGTGGATGGCGACGGCGAAGGCCACGGAGCAGTTGAAGAGTTCCGAGCTTGCGCGCGTCCGTCTGGGAGTAGGCGTGCGCGAGTGCGCCCACGTGCTCGAGTGGAGAGCGGCGGGAAATGGGCGGCACCGACTCGGGGGCCAGCGGTCTGACAGCGAATGCGAGAAGGAGCATCAGCGCGGCCGCGATGAAGCCCAGCGTCATGCGGCCGGGCGCGGTATCGGTGAGCGCGCGCTCCATGGTGCCAATCATGTCGGCGTGGCTACCGAAGCCATGATGGTACTCGTCGAAAACGATGGAGCCGCAAGTCCGCGAGGATGATATGTCGCCACACGCAAAGTGAATGGCCTGCACGATCGCGATCGCAGGTCTCGTGTCGCGGAGCGCCTGGTTCGCCACGATCTGTGATGGCGCGATCGCGATCGCGTAGCCGTGGCCGAAGGAATGACCGCGGACAAGCGATGGAATTTTCGAGGAATCAACCGGCTGCCGCTCCGTGGCGCTGGTGCGGGACGATGCATCGAGCCAGAGAAAGGGCCGGTTGCCGGTGCCGTGTATGGAACCGACGTACGCATTGATCGGAATCGGGGCTCGCAGAATGGTTCTTTCCCCCGACGGCGCCGACGGTGGCGGGTTGCCTCCCGCAACTGCGGTGTTGTCGAGTGTGTAGTACGAGTCTGGAGCCAGGAGTCCAAAGCCGAGCGAGTCGGCGAGCGTTTCGTCTTCTGCGGTAAAAATGACGATCGCGCCGCGTGAAACACCGTGCACGAGTTTAGACAGCTCGGTGGTGGAGAGTGCCAACGACGGTTTCAGGATCACATACACCGATCCACTGTCCGGTGAGGCCTGCAATGGTGAAACACTGCGACTCACATGGAAGCCGAGCCTGGCGAGAACTTCGTAGAGGGCGCGAGTACCGCCGGGCGCAGCTGCATATGAGCTGAACGAGGCTGATTCATCCGTCTGCGCCTGCGGCGCGAATATGACGAAGAGCAGGAGGAGCACGCCAACCACCGAAAGAATGCGCACAGGCGACGGGGCGCGGACTCCGTCCCGGCGTGGCTTGTCGTGCTGGTGCTTGGTGGTGACCGGCACTGTCACGATACCATCCGCGATGGGTGCGCGTCGTGTCCCAGAATTGCGGCAGCGATGTCGTGAAGACTCGTGTAGCGTGGCGGATCGCATGTGCCGGCGCCGTATATCACTGTTTCGTACGAGCGCGTGAATTCGGAGAACCTGCCGACATCGAACGGGCCGGGCTTGCGCCTGACTTCGCGGAGGTAGTCGCCTGTAGTCTTCGAGTCGTGGATGGAGACCGATCCATGCCGAACCGCAGCCGTGAGCAGCGCCATATAGAGCGCGTGAGCGGCTGCAGTATAGTCGTGCCGTGCCGCGAGTTCCTCGGCGACGATCCACCAGTCCCTGATCTGCCGAGCGTCGAGTGAGCGTCGGAGAGTGATGGATGGCGATCGGCGGAGGAGAAGACCGTACACGATGCGTACGGCGAAAGCTGCGAGAGCGAGAATCAATCCCGCGCGGAGGACGACGCCGATTCCGGGGTGTTCCGCCGTGAAGCCCAGGACCCGGATGATGAAGTTCCAGATCCAGTCCGCGATGAGCGCGCCGAGCGAGACGGAGTGATGGGCAGCGAACGCACGGCCTCTGAACACCGCTGCGACGGTATCTGCTATCGCTGAATTGTCCGCCTGGATCATTAGTATCAACAAGATACTAAGAAAGCGTCAGGCGGATGGCTGTGGCACGAGAGGCGACGGGGCGAGAGCCTCAGCCATGAGTTCGATGTCGTAGCCTTCCTTGCGGATGCGAATGTCGTAGTAGAGCAGCGTCGCGACAATGGTGGCGAAGGGATTGACCACCATGATGATGATCATCCGTCCAATCACTCGCGGTGCCCCGTGAGTAACGGCGGTGAGGCCACCCGCCAGGAACATGCTGACCAGGATGGCGAAGAGAAATACGGCACCGATGAGACCGAAGATTCGGGTACCATTTCCATCAGCGAGCTCGCGTGAGCGTGACATCGCCTTGCCGATGCTCCGGTCCTCGAAGAGAACGACCATGAGGACGGCGAAGTAGCGCTTGTACGCGATGAAACCCGGTACGATGAAGAGTACCAGGCCGAATCCAACGAGAAAAGCCACGGTGAGCGTCGCGAAGAAGAGGCGTACGGGTCGTGCAAAGACGACTCGAAGCACATTTCCCAGGTCGACCGTTCCTCCGAGGTAGGCAATGGAGGTAGTGACGGCTACGGCGCCAGTCGTGAACGGCGAGATGAGCAATCCCGCCAATCTGACGAGCAGTCCATTCATCAGACCGCCTGTGGATTGTGTGAGGATCGCACCTTCACTGACGTATGAAGCTGCCGCGTCAGGGATCGCGGCGAACACGCTGATCGCCATCAGCACCAGAAAGTGACGACGGTAGATCTCGAAGGCTGCGTCGAGAAGCTCGGAGCTGGATCGCGGGCGAAAATCGGACATCAGAGTGAGGTGATCACACCGATCGGCCCAAAGAGGGCAGTGAAACGAGCCGTCTCACAACGGCTCGGCTAGCTCAGGCGCTTGCGGCCGACGAGCTCTGTCCTTCAGCAATCGCGGCGATCTGGAGCGCGTCAGCGCGCACCGTCCAGGCGAGTCCGCGGTTGTTGACGGCAGCGTCCGTGAGTCGTGCGCCGACGAAGTATCCGCTGCGTTCGGGGATGACGTTGCGATCGACGGTTCGCGCGTCGTCGGACATGCCCCCGGATAGGTAGCGCAACCGTAGGCCAAGACCCGCCCGGTCGAAATGCTTGGCTACGGTGCGCATTATGAACGGCTCGGCTTCCCGTACTCTGGCGTATTCCTTCCGGGCGTAGCCGAAGTATTCCCATGCCGCGTGACCAGGACTGACGATCCGGCTGGTCTGCACGGCAATGCCTTCATTTATGATGAGCTCACGGAGCGAGGCTCGTCGGCCTGTCTCCCAGTAATCGTAGTTTCCACCGGCCTCTGCGATGATCTGCCGCATTTCGCTGTTGCTGGAGGGCGATGTGTACCGGACCGCATGCGAGATCTCGTGCGCGAGCCAAAGCGGTATGAGCTCAGGCTCCAGTCCGAGAGCGCTGGTGTCGGGATTGGGCTGGCCGGTGAAGTGCTCGAGTGCGATGAAGGCCATTCCGCGTCCGCCGACGACGAGCTCGCCTGCATTGGCAGCACCGACACCGACCATGAGCACGACGTCCGTGTCGACGTCGGCTTCGAGTATCCGCCTGCTCTCGGTCTCGGCCAGCCGGGCGAGCGCGACGACATCAATGCGGGCAAGCATCGCGCGCAGGTCGTCACGGTTGGCGTGAGTGGTGGCGCGAACCACTTCCTGGAAGTGCGGACCGTCGGGATCGAGGACGTAGTTGGTCCAGTACGACTCGAGAATCCGGCGGTGCGCTTCGAAGTAGCGCAGGTATGCTGCGACGCGATCGGTGCTGTCGATGACAGCGAAAAAATCTGGGAGCAGGTTGATCAGCATCGGCGCCAAGAAAATACCGCGTTCGTAAATGCACAACAAGAGTCAACGCTGAAGTTGTCCGATAATCGCACGCTCGACCACACTCGCGCACGCGCTCGACGAGCCGGGTGGAAAGTGACAGCAGCGCGGGCTGCGGGGAGTTTCACGAGGGAGTTTCACGAACAGGAAACCAAACCCCGGCGGGATTCCCGGAAAGGTGGCAACCAGAACCAATGAAGAACAAATGAGGGAGTTGGCACAGAATTTCCCTTAGAGCAGCGCAGGAGGGCGATCAGGTCCATGACAGCGTTGCGAAAGATCGATCTGCGGTGTCCATCGTGCAGCCATGAGTTTCCGTCACAGACGGTTGTCTCGACGAACTGGTTCGGCGGAAAGAGAACCGATTTTCACGAGCGTGCCGCGGGCGCGCAGCCGTGGGCGTATCAGGTTCACATGTGCGACAGGTGTGGATACTCGGGCTCGGAGCGCGATTTCACGGAGCAGACTGACATCAGTCCGCTGGTGCGCGAGCGCGTGTGGATCGAGCTGGCGCCGATCGCGCATGTGATAGCGACTGGATCGGAGAAGTATGAAGCCGCGGCGAAAGTCGCCGAGTGGCAGGGAGCAGATCCGCGCTACATTGGGGATCTGTGGTTGCGCGCGGCCTGGTGCTGTGTGGACGAGGGCGATGTGGAAGCCGAGCGGTATTATCGCCGGCGGGCGGCCTGGTCGCTGGAACAGGCGCTGGAGTTCTACGATACGGTCGACCGCGACGACAGAGCGGTGCTGGTGTATCTGGTGGGCGAGCTGTGGCGCCGCATTGGAGATCTGACTCAGGCGAACGCGTGGTTCGATCTGGTTCCGGACGAAATCACGGATCCCGAGGCACAGCGGTGGGTTGTGGAAGCTGCGCGCCGTCAGCAGACAGACCCGAGAGAGTGGTTCGCGTAACCATTACGCGTCGCGAACCACCTGGTATCGATCCGGCACCGCGCTACGAAGGGTTACCCAGCGTCCCGGATCATCGAGTTCCAAACAAACGGTCACCGGCGTCGCCGAGCCCGGGAAGGATATAGCCGACCGAATTGAGCTCGCGGTCGAGGGCGGCCGCGTAGACCTGAACGTCCGGATGCGCGTCGAGCAACTTCTGCACGCCTTCCGGCGCAGCAACGAGGCAGAGAAAGCGGATTCGGGTTGCGCCCGTCTTCTTGAGTGATGAGACAGCGGCTACAGCACTGCCACCGGTCGCGAGCATGGGATCGAGCAGGAAGAAATCGCGCTCTGCGGCATCTCCGGGAATCTTGAAGTAGTAGTCAACGGGCTGGAGGGTCTCGTGATCTCGGTACAGACCTATATGGCCCACGCGAGCCGACGGCACCAGCTGCAGCACACCTTCGACCATGCCGAGCCCGGCGCGAAGGATGGGAACGAGGGTGAGCTTCTTTCCGCTGATG
>JALYYT010000193.1 GCA_030946285.1 Gemmatimonadota bacterium | reverse complement strand
TGGGAGCCTTATGTGACAAACAAGGCGGGTGGCACTGGACTGGGACTGGCTATCGCGCGTCAGGCGGTCTGGGCACATGAAGGATCGGTGTCGGCAAAGAGTGACATCGGAGCCGGAACGACGATCGAGTTCATTGTTCCGGTCGATCCGGTGGCAGCGACAGAAGCGTGACCGCTGCATTCCGATGCATTCCGATGCATACACCCGCTTTGAACGATGACTTGACCGGACGAGTATTGCTGGAAACCGGAGGCGCGTCGCGCGCCGGTGACTTCTCGAACACTCAGGGGGAATAACGATGGACGCAAGTGTGATAGTTCCCATAGGCGGGATGCTCATGATTCTCGGTATCGTGATCGGCGTGCCTCTGGTACGCGCGTACGCGAAACGACTTGATGTGCAGCCGCGCGCCAGCCTGCCCGCCGGCGACGTGACAGCGCGACTCGAGCGAATCGAGCAGGCGATCGAGGCGATGGCGACCGAGGTCGAACGTGTGGCCGAGGGACAGCGTTTCACCACGAAGCTGCTGTCGGAGGTGCGAAGCGCGCCGGCGGCGCTCGAGAGTCCACGGGCAGCCGCCGCGGCTGCGCCGGTGATGCAGCCGGTGATGCAGCCGGACGGCACAGTCCTCTCGGAAGCCGCGCGCAGGTCGTGACGTAGCGTGCAGCGCGTCCTGATCGTAGACGACGAACCCAACATCCGCCGGATGGTCGGCGCGCTGCTCCTGGCGGAGGGATATGAAGTGCGCGAAGCGGCTGACGGCGCGGCAGGGGTGCGCGCCGTAGAGGAGGAAGAGCCGGACGTCGCGCTCATTGATCTCATGATGCCGGGCACGATGGACGGAATCGCCACGCTCGCCAGGATTCGCGAGCGGTGGCCCGACGTGCCGGTGATCATGATGAGCGGGCGCGCATCGCTCGGCGACGCAGTCCGCGCAACACGAATCGGAGCGGTGAATTTCCTGGAGAAGCCGCTGGCACCGGAGACGGTGCTTCTCGCACTCGGATCGGCGCTGGAGCTGCGACAGGCGCGGCGCGCGACGCGTCTGCTCCGTGCCGAGCTCGGACGAACGAGTGAGATGGTTGGATCGAGCGGCGGGATGGTACGCGTGCGCGAGCTCATCCATCGCGTCGCCACGAGTGATGCACGAGTCCTGGTGACCGGCGAATCCGGCACAGGCAAGGAACTCGTCGCTGCGGCAATACACGAACATGGTCCGCGCCGCGATCGCCCTTTCGTACGCGTGAACTGCGCCGCGATTCCGCGTGATCTCGTGGAGAGCGAAATGTTCGGCCACGAGAAGGGTTCGTTCACCGGAGCCGCGGATCGTCGCATCGGGAAGTTCGAGCTTGCCGACACCGGCACGCTTTTCCTCGACGAGATCGGCGACCTCAGCATGGAGGCGCAGGCGAAACTGCTGCGCGCGATCGACGCCAGGGAGATCCAGCGAGTCGGGGGGAACAAGACAATCCGCATCGACGTGCGAATAATCGCGGCGACGAACCACGATCTCGCCAAGGCGGTGGCGGACGGCGACTTCCGCGAAGATCTCTACTTCAGACTCAACGTCATACCGATACATCTTCCGCCACTGCGCGATCGATCGAGTGACGTGATCGAGCTGCTGCATCATTTTTCGGGGATACAGCATCAGCGTACCGGCAGGCCCGCGCTCACATGGTCGCCGGATGCAGAAGCGCGGATGAAGGCGTACTCGTGGCCCGGCAACATCCGTGAGCTTGCCAACATCGTCGAACGCATCGCGATCATGAGTAACGATTCGCACGTGTCTTCGGGCGACGTCGCCGCCGTGCTGCCGATGCCGCGTGACGCGGCGAGCGCGCTCGCCGTGACCGATGACCGGGGGCTGACTGACACTCTGGACGACATGGAGCGGCGACTGATTTCGGACGCGCTCGCGTGGGCGTCGGGCAACGTCGCGGAGGCCGCGCGGCGGCTGCAGACCGATAGGGCGAATTTGTATCGCAGGATGAAACGTCTCGGCATGGCTGCCATGACCGCGCTATGGATGGCGGCGCAGATGCTTGGAGCGGCGGCACTGACTGCCCGACGCGTCGCCGCACAGTCGCAACGCACGGTGGCTGATACCGTGCCCCCGGCGAGACAGCCGCTGATCAGGAACGACACGCTCGTGGAATACGACACATCGGTAACCGAGGACCGGCCCTACTTTCGCCTCGCACCGAGCATATCGTCGGGAAAATCGTACAATCGCGTCGAAGGACTCTCGATTCTGGTTGGTCCCGCACTCACGCTCGAGACACCCGCGTTCGCGGTAGACGCCGCCGCGTATCTGATCGGGCGAACAGCCACCAGGTTGAGCACCACCGAACCCGAGGGCGGTCACGATGCGCGCATCTCAGTTCGCTTCGGACCGGACAAGGCGTTCGGAGTGAACGGCCGGCTTTACAGCGTGGTGACGCCGACAGAATCGTGGCAGTTCTCCCAGCCCGAACAGGGACTCGCCGCATTCCTGTTGCGGCGGGACTACCGGGATTATTACGGCCGGCACGGCGCCGAGATCGGCGCTAGCTGGACATTCAACGAGAAAGCGAACTTCTCGGGCTCGTACGCAGCGGAGCGATGGTCTTCAGTCGCCGCGCGGAACCCCTTCACGCTGTTCAAAGAGAACGGCTCGTGGCGCCCGAATCCGGCGATGGACGAAGGCGTTTTTCACATCTTCACCTTCAACGGCACCTTCGACACGCGTAACGACGAGCGTGAGCCGAGCGGCGGCTGGTATCTGCGTGGTTCGTACGAGCACGGGGCGAGCCCGTCGGTCCAGTTCGCCCCACGAGTCCAGGAACCGTCGCACGCTGGGTTGCCGCCCTCACCGCGACCTGTGTCGTACGGACGAGTCTTCTTCGATTTGCGCAGGTACAATCGGATCTCGCCCCGCACGCAGCTGGACGGCAGACTCGTCGCGACAGGATGGGTGAGCGGGGACGAGCTGCCGCTCGAACGGAAGGTGTCGGTCACTGGCCCCGGCGTTCTTCCAGGATACGGATTTCGCGAGTCGACTGGCGGCGCGGCGGATGTGATGCAGTGTGTCACTGCAGGCGTTAACGCATCCAACAATCCGGTGATGTGCGATCGGGCAGTGCTTGGCCAACTCGAAATGCGAACGCAGCTCGCGCAGCATCCGTTCGACATCTTCAACATTCCGATGCTGCGCTTGCGCAGCGTTGGCTTCACGGCCAACCCGGTAGGCGTCGTCTTCGTTGATTTCGGCCGAGGGTGGCGCACGACGACCCCTTGGGCAGGTGGTTACAAGGCAGACATCGGCGCCGGGCTCGATCTCGGTCTCCTTGGCGCATACGTCGCGAAGGCGGTGACCGACAAGGGCGAGCCACTCAGGTTCATCGTCCGCATAAGGCGCAGATTCTGAAAGTGCGAGGCCTGGCGGTGGCGGTATTCGCACTCGCGCTGGCGGCGCGTAGTCTCACCGCCCAGTCGGTGGGCGTCTCGGTCGTACTTCCGGGAGCGACTGAGCTTGCGACGCAAGCTCCAGCAGTTCGCACAAATGGTGTTCTCTCGGCTGGTCGGACCGCAGAACTGATACGCAACGGCTTCCCCGCACGGCTGCATTACAAGCTGGAACGCTGGGCGGCCGGCACATTCGTGAACGATGTGAAGGCGACCGGTGAGTGGGAAGTCATCGCCCAGTACGACCCTCTGGCCAAGACGTACAAGCTGGTGCGTGCCACCACGCGGAGCGCGGCAACACTGGGCACGTATGCCGATCTCGCCGACGCCGACGTCCGGCTTGCGGAACCTTTCACTGCACCCGTCGCGCCGCCAAAGCGTGGCGAGAAGAGCTATTACGTCCTGACTCTGGACGTGGAAGCGATGTCGCTGAGCGATCTGGACGAAGTACAGAGGTGGTTGCGTGGCGAGCTCAGGCCGGCGGTGCGCGGACGACGAGATCCGGGTGCGGCGGTGAGCTCTGGCGTAAGGACGCTGATAGTTCGCATTCTCGGCGGCGAGCGAATCGTGTACCAGGCGACGACGGGAGTCTTCAGACCGTAGAAGGC
>JALYYT010000161.1 GCA_030946285.1 Gemmatimonadota bacterium | reverse complement strand
TGTCGCTCCCCGCCGTTGTAGATACCGTTGAACAGAAAGCGGAAGGTTCCGTGCGGTTGTGCGCGGAAGGTGATCTCCGGGCCGAACAGAAAGAGCTGTCCATCGCCGACTTTCGCCTGCGCCATCGCCACCGTACCGTCCAGATAATTCTGACCCCAGGCCCACCCGCTGCGGAGCGGATGCGCGGAATCGAACCAGGCGATCGGCGTGACCCCCTTTGTCTGCGCATCGGGCTGGAGCCTGAACGCCGGACTGTTGTCGAAGAAGACATCCACGCGTGATGGAGCTCCCGCCGCTATTCCCAGCCGATCGTTCACCGCCACACCCAGAATCGAGCCCGGGACGTAGAACTTCTCGTTTGAAAGCGGATGCTCGCCGCCAGTCGGAGAGCGTTCTATCAGTGCGTTCGCAAGCGGAAGATCGAGCATGTACGCAAGTGAAGTCGAGCCGCCGATCGCAACCACGGTTCCGCCGCTTCGCAGAAAACGCCCCAGTGCCGGCGCACTCTTCTCCGCCGTCAAACTTCCGGTCATGTGCTGGTATTGCTTAGGAATATCCTTGTCCCGCGCACCACCGATGTACGCGCGCATCTGAGCCTCTTCGCTTCCGTTGATCGCTCCGGATGGAAGAATCAGCGCATCGAACTTCCCGGACAGCTTGCCGGCGTCAATGTCCTGCGGGTAGACGACCGTGTACGGGAATTCGAACTGGTCAAGTATGAAACGGATCTGGCCCGATGGCATCGAACCGCCATACGTGTCCCACAGCGCGAGTCGCGGTTGCCGCATCCGGGTCGCATCCGCACCAGGTCGCGCAGTCGTCCCCTGGAAACTGACGCCAAGCTCCTTCGCGGCACGCTCGAGGATCGGCATCGCCGCGCCACCGCCTGATACGTAGAACGTACCGGCCGGGTACATGCGACCGTGCGCGGTGACTGGCGTCCTGAGCCAGTATACATCCGCGTTCTTCTTCAGCAATCGGTTCACCACCGTGAACGCATCGTTCTCCGCGTGTGAGAACAGAAAGCCCGCAGCACCTGCCGCGTCCGCGACGGTTCCGACGGGTGGTGATGCGAGTCCACCCACCACGGCGAACGGTCCCTCGAATCCGTCGAGCACCCGATCGAACTGAACTCCCATCTGGTACGCGAGCGTGTAACCCGTATTGTCATACGGCCGGATCGGCGGGCCTCCGGGGGATGCGAAGTCGTTCGGATAATCCTGCGGCTCGAACATGTCGAGCACCTGCGGCCGGAATGCCTGCCCCGTCTTCACGACGAACGATCCCTCGGGATACCTCTTTCCGTTCACGCTGAAAGGCGCTGTGGCGCGAAGCACCGTGACGCCATTGTGTCTCAATGCGTTGACGAATTTAGTCGCCGTCAGGAAGTCCGGCTGGTCAGCGCTGATGATGTAGCCACGAGGATCACGTTCGGCTGGATTTCTGAGGACGCTCGTGAAATACTTGTCGTCAACAATGCGAGCGCGCGAGGAGTTGCGGACGGCCACACGCGCGTCGCTGCGATCCGCAGCGACCGCCGAATCCACCGCCGCGATCCGCGCGCCGGAGATCGTCCATGAATCCCGGCTTCCCTTCTCGATGGAGTTGCGGCCCATCTCGAAGATGTCATACAGAAACTCGTCCTTGTACCGCGACGCCAGATCCAGCACCGCGTAGTTGGCGGTCACCGAATAATCGATGGATTGCCTGAAATGCCATTCCTGCGGCGTGATCGGATAGGGCACATCGCCGCGCGGCAGGCTCATGTCCGGCACAAAAGGGATTCGCTGCGGTGTCGGGCTGCCGATCGTCTCCGTCAGCAGACCGATCATGTTGTGAAAGTACGGCGACGTGCGCAGCCCCCCATTCCACCAGGTGGAATACGTCGCGCCAGAGCGCATCACCACGCCGGGCTTGTGCTCCCGCGCGAACCTGTCGTGCATCGCCGCACCGATCATGTCGATGTCCGTGGCGATCATCGGATCGAAGTTGTAGTTGAACGGGTCTCGAAAGGGCGGCGAGAACATGACTGCGCCAGCCGGCCCGGTCTGATGATGATTGTAGACGATCTGCGGAAACCAGTCCCAGTACAGGACGTGGTTGATGTTCTTCGTTTCGGCCTGGTTCGACATGTAGAAGTCACGGTTGTTGTCGTGTCCCGTGTACTTCTGCCACAGACGCGGCACATCCATGTTCCGCTTCGTCGAATCGGCGTCCTTCATGTACCAGCTCGAAATGAGCTGCATCCCATCGGGATTCGCGTGTACCGCGAGGATGATGCAATCGTCGAGTATCCGCCGCGTCTCCGCATCATTGCGTGCAAGCAGGTCGTAGACCGTCTGCATCAACTGGTGCGCGCCGAGTACTTCGCTGGCGTGCAGCCCGCCGTCTATCCATACAACAGCCTTTCCTTCCGCCGCGAGCGCGTGCGCCTGGTCGTCCGTAAGCCCCTCGGCGTGCGCGAGCTTCTGTGCGATTTCCTGGTACCGCGCGAGATGTTTCATGTTCTCGGGCGATGATATGATCGCCATCAGCTGCGGCCGCCCCTCTTCGCTCTTGCCGATCTCGACCAGCTTCATCCGATCCGATTCGCCCGCGAGCTTGCGCCAGTATGCCTCGAACTGGTCATACGTAGCGAGCCAGTAGTCGTCACCGATATCGTGGCCAAACTGCTGCCTTGGCGTTGTGATGGACGCCAGTACGGACTGCTGCGCCAATGCACCAGACATTGGAGCGAGCACAGCCGCACCAAGAAACGCGAAGGCAGTGCCGGCGACATGCCGGCGAAGAGCCAGATTCGAAATCTTCGGCATAGTGAAGCGGGATGGAGAACGTAGCGGGCGCGTGACCCGGGTCGCCCCAAATACGCAGGGGGGCTGGATTGCGATGTGATTCGTTGCAGACCGACGGCGGCGGGAAGCAATAATTCAGCCGGCCGATCTCCTGCTCGAACAAGGTCGCCTCTACGCAGCGATTGTCAAACGGGGATACAGGTCAGCGGGTGTGACGGAACCCCTGGCATAGGACTGCCGACGGACCTTCAGCCTGGCAATGTCCGTTCGATGCCGGCGCCGACTGTGCGGACCTGCCATACGTCGACCCACTCGCGTATTGCACGGCCGCTGTAGTACCCCAGCGTGCCCGTGTACCGCGAACGTCGATATGCGCGAACGGTCCGCTCGGTCCCATTTCGCGATAGACTCCCAATCCTCCAGCGAGCTCCGGATGCGCACGCTCGACCCGGTTCACGGCGTCTTCTATCACGCGTACGTCGTCGATATCAACTCGGCCGTCGCGATTCAGGTCGCCCATACGCCCAGTACCGTCGGAGTCGACTATCAGGTCCATAGCGTCGCCGTACTGGTGGCGGCTTTCTCGCGCGCGCCCGCTCGCGTCGCCCAGTGCGAAGTTGTGCGCCGGTGTGCGAAAACCGGACAATACCGCTACCCGTTGAGTCGAGATACCCTGAGACTCCAGATCCTCGAGGACGAGTTCGAGCTTGTCCAGGAGCGCTTCCCGAAGAACGATGTACTTGGGAAACGGCGCCCCGTCACGCGTCACGAAATCTCCAAGCGTGAAGTGTGCTGACACGGGGGTGCCGGCATTTTCGGCGGTGACTTCCACGAAGCCGGTCGGATTCTCGTAAGCGTCTGACCGCACCGAATGCATCTCGGCGGGCCAGAAACCAACCTTGTAGCCAAAGATCGTCGCGCCGTGCTTCGCCTGGAACGGAACCGTGCCTATGAAGGCGAACGGCTGACCATTTACTCCACCCGGCACTTGGTACACCGCCGCTGGAGCGCTGCCAGGTGCGAGGAGGTGCACTCGAACCCGTGCGCTCAGTCCGGTGCTCGTGTCGCCGCGCTCAGCCGCCGGAACTGCGTCCAACAGGTCTTCCGCCCGACGAAATGAACTGGCGGCGGTACCTCTGACCGTGACGCTCTCGGCGGGTACGGAAACTCTCGAAACCCCCGGCTTCCCGATCCCCTCCCTCGTTCCATGCGCAAACGCGGGCAGCGCGGCGGCGCCGAGAAGAACAACGAGCGCAGCCGCCCCGATGGGATCGAAGCGGGAAATCGAGGACATGCCGGAAGTATCGGCATCGCCCCGACTGTTCCCGATCGCATGCCCGACGCCTCAGTTGGAACCGTACACAGCGAACGTTCGGCGAATTTCGTGAGCGCGGGACAAAGTTTCCGCATATTTGGGTCTGAAGCCGAGCCGCACCCTGCCCCCCAGTCCCCTCTGCCCATCATGAAACGATCCGTTCGAGCCCTGCTTTCGGTCCTGGCCTTGGCTGCTTCGACGTCTCTTGCCGCCCAGTCGCCGGGTGCAAAGAGGGCTTTCACTCCGGCCGATTATTACCGGATCACGAACCTTTCAACTCCGGAAATCTCTCCCGACGCCAAGCTCGTGGCGTTCACTGTCGTTACGGTCCGCGAGAAGGAAAACAAGCGACACTCGGAAGTCTGGGTCGCCTCAACGGCGGGCGGCGCGCCGAGGCGGTACACGTCGCCGGCATTTGAAAGCAGCGCTCCGCACTTCTCGCCGGACGGGAAGTATCTCACGTTCACATCTCACAGGGGCGAGGCGAAGACGACGCGATGGGCGGTTCGGATGGATGTTCCGAGCGGTGAGGCAGAGTTGCTCGAGGACTACCCTCGTGAGACATCCGTCTCCACTGACCTTCGCTTCGGAGTCTGGGCCGACACAGTTGATGGCCCCGCGCGCGACAGTGCAGCACAAGGCGCGGGTACTTTCGCTTCCATGGGCAAGCTCGCTCGTCCACCTTTCGGCGCGATTACCAAACCCGTAGACCCCAAGCGGTTCGACGGAATGCAATTCACCGACCTCCGCTTCAAGAGCAACGATGCTGGTTTCGTCGCGAGCCGGAGCGAGGTACGCAGATATCCGGCTTCCCAGATCTGGATTCAGGGATACGACGGATCGCCGAAGAGGATGCTCACGAACACGCCTTACTCACACCGCAACGTGGTGATTTCTCCCGACGGCAAGTTCGTCGCTTTCATCGCGGATCCCGCGCTTCGGCCCGACTCGGTTGTGGACGCGGAACGCGATTCGCTGGCGCGCCTTCCGTACAGCGCTGCCCGCGACGAGAAGGAGCGTGACGACGCGGACATATTCATCGTCCCGACTGATGGCAACGGAGCGCCGAAGCGCGTGACACGCTTTGCCGGTACCAAGCATTCACTCGACTGGTCGCCAGACTCGCGTCTCATATCGTTTATCGGCGCACCGTCGCGCGTAGGATCTCAGCGACTCTATACGGTGACGCTCACAGACGACACGCCGCGCAACATTCTGGGTAGTTTCACCTACGAACCGGCGCAGTATCAGTGGACAACCGACGGCAACATCGTGATGAGTGCGGCCGTGGGCGGACGCACGGCGTTGTTCGATGTCAACGCAAAGTCAGGCGCCATCAAGGAGATTGTGTCGGGACGGCGAGCGATCCGTGGATGGAACATGAATCGCGCTCATCGCCGCGTCGCGTTCGTTGCGACCGACATGACGCATCCCACGGAACTATACATTGCCGACGCGGATGGATCGCACGAGCGCCAGCTCACGAATTTCAACGACAAGGTGGATTCCGAAATAGCCTTCCAGGCCGGCGAGCGGTTCACCTATCCCTCCGTGGGTGGACTGAACATCGAAGGCTGGCTGATGAAGCCGTACGGATACCAGGCGGGAAAGAAATATCCACTCGTACTATACATTCACGGCGGACCGCACTCGTCGTACGATGAAGGCTGGTTCGACGAATTCCAGAATCTCGCGGGCGCGGGGATGATGGTGCTCTTCACCAATCCGCGGGGCTCGTCCGGCTACGGCGGTGACTTCACCTACTCCACGCGCGGCCGCTGGGGCGCCGAGGATTACAC
>JALYYT010000146.1 GCA_030946285.1 Gemmatimonadota bacterium | reverse complement strand
GCGCAAGATTCCCCACTGCTGCCTCCCGTAGGAGTCTGGGCCGTTTCTCAGTCCCAATGTGGCTGGCCATCCTCTCAGACCAGCTACCCGTCGTCGCCTTGGTGAGCCGTTACCCCGCCAACTAGCTGATAGGCCGCAAGCCCCTCTCAATGCCCATTACTGGTTTCATCCCAGAGATATGCCCCTCCGGGATCACATGCGGAATTACCCGGCCGTTAGGCCGGCTATGCCCCACATCGAGGTAGGTCGCTTACGTGTTACGCACCCGTTCGCCGGTTATCAGTATTGCTACTGACCCCCGTGACTTGCATGTGTTATGCACGCCGCCAGCGTTCGTCCTGAGCCAGGATCAAACTCTCCAATAGAGAAATCTGATAGCTCTTCCCGAACGCGGCCATCTACGGACATTTAAGCCCGTAGGCTACCACGTCCGGAATCACTTTGTTGAATATTCAGGTCTAAACTCTCCCCGAAGCCCTGAATGGCCTCGGATCAACGAGTCAGCCTCGCACATTCATCCATCTCAATTTCAATTTTCAATCAGCGTTATTTCGCCACGTTTTCAGTGGCAGCCTTCTAACTTATTGTTTCTGCCCCGCTTTCGCAAGGGCTATTTCAAACTTTCTTTCGCGCTTTCGAGGCATTCTTCAGCCCGAAAAGATGTGCTGCTACAACACTACTGCAACACTCCAGTGACGCGAATGTTCCAGCATTCTGCCCTTAACGCGCAGACCTTCTCAACCAGTCGGTGAACTGCATCAAACCCGCCATACGGAGCGGATGAGCATGCTAACCACGTGTTCAATCGAAAGGAACCCCTTGATCGTGCCTTTTTCAGGACTTTCCCTTGCCGCGCGAAACCGTCAGTGCCCCCTCTCGGAATCGAACCGAGAACCTACTGATTAAGAGTCAGTTGCTCTAACCAATTGAGCTAAGGAGGCCTTCCCTCTTTCTACCCTATCCAAGCCAACGCCGGCTTGCCGTCGGAGCTGCGAGTCTCACGCGCTCCTGTCCGATTTCGCCCTACCAGTTGGTGCGCCAGGAGGGGATCGAACCCCCGACCTGCAGCTTAGAAGGCTGCCGCTCTATCCAACTGAGCTACTGGCGCTGGACAGCCTCCCAATTTGGTCGAATCGCTGCGGAAATGGAAGTGGCCCTGACACGTTCGAAACGAGTACGTGAAGCAATCGGCGCCGAGGCCTCAGTGCGTTCCTTCGAACCGCTCGCGTATCGCCTGCTGTGCCTTTTCCTGCCGTGAGAGAACCAACTCGTCATGCTCCTCCGACGCGCCGACAGACTCCGCGGCGCCCGCCGGGGCGGGCACTGGCGGGAGTTGCGACCATGACCACGACCGTTCGTTGAAAATCCAGATCGTTCCGTCGTCGCACAGCGCAGCGAGCGACTTCGAAGGTCCAGCTATCTGCTTGACTTCCCGCAATGAAAATATTCCAGTAGTGTAGGAGGCCGACTGTCGTCGCGAAACACGCATGAAAAAACTTCGCACGAACCTGATCGCGGAAGTGTAGCGATGTGATGATTGGGGATCAACGTGCACGATGATCGCGGTTCAGTCGCCGCGCGCCCTGCGGACCCCAATTGCGGGAGCGAAACCGCGCACAATCGACGCGTCATAATCGCAAGCGGAACGAACGCTGCACACGCAAGCCGCACGCAAGCCGGGCGCAATCCGAGTAATGCGCTATTTCGCGGGAATGAAGTCATGCCGAGGCGCGGAGCTATGATGTGAAACATGGCATTCCCACGTAAGCGGGAATGCCATGTTGTAGCCGATGTACACACGCTCGCGTGCAGGCATTGAGCGAGTTACGGCACGCGCTCGTTCTTCGCGGGAAATGCGGGAGACACCAGCGGTCCGATGTTCGCTTCCGTGTACGCACTGGCCCAGAAATCGGGCGGCCCTTCGCTCTCGGCGACCTTGTTCACGACCGGCTTGACCGCCCGCTTGAGATACGCCGCAATCGCATACAGGTCCTGGTCAGGCATGTGCCGCCAAGCGGTCCACGGCATCGGTGGTGCCAGGTAGTGCGGATGCAACGGGAAGTTTCCCTGCCCCGGAACGTTGGAAGTAATTTCGACGTCGGGCGTGTCCTCGGGACGCAAGCCCCACCTGAGGGCGTTGAATATCTGCCGCTCGGTGAACCGGCCGATGCCGGTGGCGTTGTCGGGAGTGAGGTTGCGCGGACGCGTAAGCCAGCACGGCTTCGCACCTGGATGGCCCGTGCATGCACCGATCATGAATTCGCCTTCGGGGCCGGTCATCCCGGCAAGCCAGTTCGAAGAGTTCGGGTCGACGCCATTGTGACAACCGGCACAGTCGTGATTGATGACCACTTCCCGTCCCCTCAGAATCTGATCGTCGGACTGGTCCGTGCGATGTATCGAGGTAAACGTCGCGCGACCGACATTGCCCGGACTCTGCTGCACGCACGCGGGAAGCGATACAACCAACATCGATACGAGAGCCAGTGCAGGTGTGCGAGAAAAGGTGCGCGTCATGCCGTCCTCCTTGCTGAGGTTATTTCACTTCCAGAATCGCCATCATGCCGTGGTCCTCATGGCCGAGAATGTGGCAATGGAACATCCACCTCCCGGGGTAATCCGTGTAGCGAACGATGATCCGAACGCTACTGTGTTTCGGAACGTTCACAACGTCCTTCCAGCTCCGGAACGGCTCGGGAACGCCGTCACGGTCCAGCACCTGAAACTGAAATCCGTGCAGATGAAATGGATGGTCCATCGCGACGACGTTCTGGATTTCCCATATGTCGGTAGCGTTGAGTGTTGCATGCACATCGACACGATGCATGTCCATGACCGCGTTGTTGATGAGTCCCTGGCTGAAGACAACTACGTGTATGGCTCTCGCCGCACCGGTATCGAGCGGTGGTATTACACGGAGCGTGTTCGGGATCGGTGGCGCAAGTACGGGACGCGCGTAATTGGTTCGCAGCGTGGCAAGCGTGCGAGCCTCGTCCCAATCCCCCGGACGGGTTTGCGACGCGTAACGGTCGTACGGGAGCGTTTCGAATTTCGCAACTCCGGCGGCGTGACGGCTATTGTGACCGCCAGTGTCACCGCCAGTTTCACCTCCAGTGTCACCGCCAGTCACGAGAAACTCGGCTCTCTCCGAATTCGCAAGCAGCAGTTCCTTCACCGCAACCGGGTGCTCGAACAATCCTCCGTCGCTGCCCACATGTAGCAGCGTTCGACCCGCGACGGCAAGCCTGTAGATGCGCGACGCGGAAGCGTTGATGACACGCCACCGCTGTGTCTCGCCTGCGCGGATGGAGATGGCTGGCTCGATCTGGCCATTTACGAAAAACACGTTCCCCTCGCGACCGTTCTCCGCGTCGAGTTCGCCCGGCAGCGTTGACGCGTCTGCAAAGTCGATGCTTCCGTTGCCGGTAAACCTGTTGTCCGAAAGGATCAACAGCTTTTCGGGAAAAGCGGCGAGCGGATCGGCTTTCGCGCGCACTACGATGGCGCCATACAATCCCTTCGAGACCTGATACTCGCTCCGGTTGTCGGGGTGCGGATGGTACCAGTACGTGCCGGCGCTCCCGGCCTTCAGAGTGAAATCGTAGTCGAAGTCACCGCCTGGTGGCACGATCTCGAGCGGACTGCCGTCCATGCGCGCGGGCAGGTGTATTCCGTGACAGTGAATCGTGCTCTCTTCGGGGAGCCGGTTGTGGTAGTGGATGATGACGTGGTCACCTTCGTGCGCCTCCAGCGTCGGCCCTGGAACGCTGCCGTTGTACGCGTACACGTCGGCGGGCTTTCCGGGAACCATCGCGATTCTTGCCGGTGCCGCCGTGATCGTCACCTCTACCGTGTGGGGAAGATGCGACTCGTTTCGCAGCAGCGGCGGATTGGTTAGCTCGACTGAGCCAGCGCTGTGATGTGGAATTTGTATGAACGCGGAACCAGCGGATTGCGCCCCGTGAGGAACGAAATTCGACAGGATAACTACTACAAGGGACGTGACGTGGAAGGTGCGGCGAGATTGACCGAGGACGGGCAAGAGCGTGCCTCTATGATTTAGGCCGGCGAGTTACCTTCGTGCTGACGGCGAATCTGGTGTGCACAAGCGCACACGGCAAGTGGTGTAACGCGAAGAGTTCGGCAGCCAGGCTGCAACTGATGTTTACCCGGCTTTGTAACGGCGCCCATCGGCGGAGAAATGCAATACCCCGCACTGGTTACCATTCGGGGTATTGAGATGCCAGTCGGGCCGGTCGGATTCGCGAGCTGGAGTTCCTGCACTGCCCTAGAAACAGTCCCGTCGTACTCTGCGGAGCGAACATAAGAGAGCGCTCGCAGCAGCGGAGACGCAGCGGAACGTGATAGCCATTCCAGTGTTTCGGATTCAACATCATTCCACCTTATGGGTGGTTGCGGGAGCCCTCGTCTCCGTGTGAAGCGCCAGGCGCCAGCCGCCGGTTTCATCACGATGCCACGTGCTGGTTGACCAGTACGGTCCGGAGATGTCCCGAGGCCCCGCGTGGGCGGAGAGATAGACGAGGTATGAGTCGACTATCGTTTTCGCGTCCAGCGCTCTAACGCTCACGCTATCGAACTTGACGTCGGTGATACTCATGCCGCCGGTACCGGTTACGTCGCGGTCCGCATCCGCGCGGCCGCTGCCGTAGACGGCGATGTATCCGGGAGCCAGCATGGCGCGGAAATCGCCCATGCGATGATCTTTCGCTGCGCCCCAAAGCGCCGCCTCTCGAGCCATCGTCTGGTCTGTACGCTGGACACTGTCTCGTTCAGCTACTGACTGCGCACCGCTCTGTGATGCCGCGGCGAGTGCCGCCATGGCGATCGAGATAACAGCAGGGGGAACCTGGTAAACGCGCATAAAAAACCTCCTGCAGGGATGGGAGCCGCGAGCTCGAAGGCTCGAAAGTATTTGTCTGTGAAACCGGAGGCAAGTCTCGCGACGATAGCTCGAGCCAGATCATTCCTCATTCGCAGCCAAGGGGCCGCGCTCGGCATGCCGTGCTATCGGCACGCGGATCCCGAGACGATGCGAGCGGTGGTCAACGAGCGGAGAAAGTCGCACCAAAGGCTGAGACAGGTTGAGCTGGACGCGAACGCAAGTGGGATTCGGGACCGCTGCACCGTACAACCAGACACCCAGCCAGACACCGCGGCTTGCGCGAACGAAAGACCCCGCACCGTAAAGACGATGCGGGGTAAATACTTAGACAGTCGGGGCGGCCGGATTCGAACCGGCGACCTCCTGCTCCCAAAGCAGGCGCGATACCGGGCTACGCTACGCCCCGAGCAGATGAACTTAGTCGGACGGATGCGCCGGCGGCACCGCTATTCGGTGCGTAGCCTGAGCGCGAGCAGCAGTTCCCTGAACGCTCGCCCCCGGTGGCCCACACGGAGTTTGGCCTCCTCTGACGCCTCACCGAAGGTTTCGCCCAGATCCTGGCTCATGAAGTGGCTGTCGTAACCGAAGCCTCCGGCGCCTCGGGGCTGTTGCACGACAGTTCCCGGAGTTCGTCCAACCCGAACCACGGCATGCTCGGAATCGGCGTATGCTGCGGCACACGCGAAGGTTGCAGCCGTGGGGAGTGTTCCCGTGCGGCGAATGGCTGCAAGGAGGGAGGCGTTATTGGCGGCGTCGAGGGATTTGCCAGTGAGATCGGATCTGCCCGAAAAGCGCCTGCTCCGGACGCCAGGCGCCCCGTCGAGTAGCGCAACTTCGAGCCCCGAGTCGTCGGCGAATGTCGGCATTCCAGTGCGGCGGTGGAAATATTGAGCCTTGGCCAGCGCGTTTTCCTCGAAGGTATCCCATGACTCGATCGCTTCCTCGTCATCCGCCTCCGGCACTCCGGCTTCGACGAGATCCGTGATCGCGATGTGGTACTTGTGGAATAGCTCGCGCAGCTCGCGCAGCTTGCCCGGGTTTCGGGTCGCGATTAGATACGGCTTCGAGCTCAACTGGCCAGTGCGGTAGTCTGCAGCGCAGAAAGCGTCTCGATTCCGCCAACCGCGAGATCAAGCAGGCGGTCGAGCTGAACACGATCGAACGTGCCGTGCTCGCCGGTTCCCTGCACTTCCACGAATTGTCCTTCAGAGCTCATTACAACGTTCATGTCCACCTCGGCGCGCACATCCTGCTCGTAGTCGAGATCGAGTTGCGCAACACCATCCACAACACCCACGCTCACGGCCGCGACTCTACGTTTCACCGGCGACTCCGCGATCTTGCCACTCGCAACGAGCCAGTTGAATGCGTCGACCGTGGCCACTGCCGCTCCAGTAATCGATGCAGTACGCGTACCGCCATCTGCCTGCAGCACATCGCAGTCGAGCTTGAGTGTATACTCGCCGAAGCGGAAATCGTCGAGCATTGCGCGGATGGAGCGTCCTATCAATCGCTGAATCTCCTGAGTACGCCCTCCCACCCGTTCGCGCTCGCGGGTCGTCCGCGTGCGCGTCGCCCTCGGCAGCATTGCATACTCGGCGGTCAACCACCCTTCGCCGCGACCGCGTTTCCACGCGGGAACTCCTTCCTCTATGGACGCGGAGCACAGCACCTTTGTCATTCCGAAGGAGATGAGACACGAACCTTCTGCATAAGGTGACACGCCGCGCTGGATGTCTATGGTGCGAAGTGTATCTGCTGACCGTTTGTCAGGTGCTGCACTAGCCACGCATACGCTCTATGATCGAAGTAGTTGATTGACCGGGTGTGAGCGGGATCACGAGCACTTCGCCGCCGCGCGCACGAACTTCCGCGGCGCCGACTATTGTGGACTCGGAGTAGTCGCCTCCCTTGGCGATGACGTCGGGCTCGAGAGCCTGCACCAGCTCGAGTGGAGTATCTTCCTCGAAAATCGTTACGACGTCCACGAATTCGAGCGCGGCAACGACGTATGCACGTTCGATCTGCGAGCGAACCGGACGAGATTCACCCTTGAGCCTTCTGACAGACTGGTCGCTGTTTACGCCTACCACCAGCGCATCACCTGCAGTCCGCGCCGCTCGGAGCACGTCCACGTGACCGGGATGGACGAGATCGAAGACTCCGTTCGTGAACACGACACGGCCCCAGAAATCGGTACGCCACTCACGCATTGCGTTCCACGACATCACCTTGCTCGCGGGATCTCGCGGAATCAAATCGGGTTCTCCACATCCATTACGAAGCGCACGATGTGAATGTAGTGGGGAATCTCCCAACGGTCGTGATACGCACCGGAAATTCGCAAGTCGCTGGTTGTTCGTTCGACATTGAGGTGGTATGCGCTTTCGGGAAGGCCGATGGAATCGGCCGCAGCCCAGAGCTCCTTGCGGATTGCGTCATCGCTCCGAAACGTGGCGAATCGCGCCTGCTGGTCGACGGCGTCGCGAAACCGGTAATACCGCATGTATGGCGCGGCGATGTGAGTGCCGAGATACGCTACAATGGCAATGATTAGGATCCAGCCGAGGCAGCCGAGGTTGGCCACGCCGCGGCGCTTCACCATTGCGATTGCACCCCTTCGACGATGGCGGTCACGAGTTTGTCGACAGCCTGAGATCGGCCAATTGCTTCCTGCCCTTCTGCGTACTGGCCCTGCACGATGTATCCCTTTCTGGACCAGAGACTCTTTCCGTTGCTCTGATCTATCACGTCCACGTCCAGCACCATGTCGAGCTCGCGCTGGACCGCGGTTGCGGTGCGCGCGCGTGCGTCAACGCCGATAGGTATGCCCGATTCGTAGCGCCGGATGGTTCCTCGGACAATCGCGTTGGCTTTGGACTCTGACGCCTCCCGGAGGCCGAGCCGACTGATGAGCCTGACGCGCAGTGAATCGGAGATTTCCCTCTGCACGTCAGCGACAGCAGTCTGGTTGTCGAAGGGAATGACCGAGATGGTGTGGATGTGCGATGGAAGGCCGCCACCATGAAATCCGTAGAGGCAGCCGCCCATCGCGAGCAGTAGTGGGACGAGGAATGCGAGCTTACTGGAAATGCCAGATCGAAGCATCGAATGCGGTTACTGGTTGCTGGTTCTGTATATCAAGGACGAGCGAGCGCTGGCCGGACAACTCGTAACGAATCTGTTTCCCGGGCCTGCGTTCGACCCATTCGACGATTCGATCACCGGAGATACGCTCGACGCGAGTAAGTTTTCCTGCGACCGAGGTGATTCGCCATTGAACCGGACTACCAAGTGACGCGCGAAGCGTGTCCCCTGATACGCGGATGACAGTGTCTCGGGTGGCGGGTAGTGCGAGGCGCCCGAGCGCCGCCCACAGAAGCGGTGCTGGTGGGACGAGATTGAGTCCCGCCGCACCCGGTGGAACAATGAGACTATCGCCGACGAGAATTGCAGCTGCCGCACCGAAGCCTCCTCCGAGGAAGAGATCCACCCGGGCGTGGTCGGGAGGGCCGAGGCGCGCGACTCCGTCACCGCGCGCCACTGTCGGTCCATCGTTGAGTTCCCAGCGGAAATCTACGCGTTCCGGGACAGGTGGGAGCGGGTACGACGGTAGTTCGGGATTTGCGGGTGCCACTCCGGGCAACGCTTGGATCCTGGGCGCGCACGCCGAAGCGGCGTTCAGGATTAGGAAGCCCATCGCGCACGAGACAGCGGTGCGGGCTACCATTGCGGGACCACGGTGCGTATCGCGTCGCCTTCGACGAGCGCGTCCATGGTGTTCAGGCCAGCGGAGACCGTACCAAAAACGGTGTAGTGTCCCGTAAGGTGCGGCTGGGGCGTAAGCGTCAGGAAGTACTGGCTTCCGCCCGTATCGGGCCCGGACAGTGCCATTCCGACCGCGCCACGTGAGTATGGCAGCAGTGTCAGCTCGTCGCGGATCGCGTATCCGGGGCCACCTTCCCCATCGCCGCGAGGATCGCCATCCTGAGCGACGAAGGCAGGCACGACACGATGGAAGTGGAGACCGTTGTAATACCCTTTGTCCGCGAGAGAAAGAAAGTTGGTGGTTGTGAGCGGCGCTTCAACACCGTCCAGGGTGATCACCAGCCGGCCGCGTGCGGTACGCATCACGGCTTTCGGTGGTCGTCCGGCGAGGGTCGGAATGACGA
>JALYYT010000115.1 GCA_030946285.1 Gemmatimonadota bacterium | reverse complement strand
AGATTGGTGAGACCGATCGAGTCGATGTCGAACACGGCTGTCGCTGATGGATACGGTCCCATCTTGGGAGGATCGCCAGTGATGAGCAGCAGGTTGCGCAGCCCGACCGCGGACGCGCCGAGCAGGTCACTCAGCATTCCGAGCAGGTTGCGATCGCGGCAGCAGTAGTGCGTGACCGTCTCGATGCGCGAGCCCTGCTCGATGAGCAGACTCGTAAGGACAGCGCCCATGCGACTCTGCGCGCGCGGCCCGTCGGGAACGTTGATGGCGTCGACGCCTGCGTCTCGCAGCATTGCCGCGTCGCGGAGCAGCTTGGACGCATCCACGCCGCGCGGAGGCACGAGCTCTACTGACGTGACGAACTCGCCACGTGAGATTCGTCCCGCCCAGCGCGAGCGTTCCGCGAACGGGATCGGATCGGTCCCCGCCGAGCGTGTCTCAACGCCGATGTGCGCAACAGTCGCGCGAGAAGTGTGCCCTGACCGGGGTGAGAGAGGGCGAACGCCTTCGGCGAGCTCGCGAACATGCGCGGGCGTGGTTCCGCAGCAGCCGCCGACTATCTTCGCTCCGGCGACGACGAGGTGACGCGCATACGTCGCCATGTACTCCGGACTCGCCATGTACATCGTGCGTCCACCCACATCGCGCGGCATGCCCGCGTTCGGCTGCGCGCTGAGCTTCCGCGACGTGTGCGGCGCCATCCTCTCGATCGCCTCGAGAATGGTCTGCGGTCCGACCGAACAGTTAAGCCCGATGATGTCCGCACCCGCAGCATCGAGTGTGCGCGCGATGTCCTCGGCCGTTGCGCCATACGCCGTCACACCGTCCGCGTTGATCGCGACCTGTGCGATGACGGGCATCGATTGATCTACATCGCGCGCAGCGAGAATACCCTGCACGAGCTCCTCGAGATCGGAAAACGTCTCGAGAATGAAAAGGTCGGCGCCGCCTTCCTTCAACGCCCCCATCTGTTCGGCGAAGATGGTGCGCGCCTCGTCGCGAGCGGTCGCGCCGAACGGCTCGAGCCGCACACCGAGCGGGCCGACTGCTCCGGCGACGAGCACCGAATCACCGGCGGCCTCACGCGCCACTTTCGCCGCCGCGATGTTGATGGCTCCCACGTCGTCGGAGAGCCCATGCTGCTGAAGTTTGAGTCTGTTTGCACCGAACGAGTTTGTCTCGATCACCTCGGCGCCCGCGCTCACATACTCCGAGTGAATACTGCGGATGAGATCCGGTGCGCGTACGCTCAGTTCATCATAGCACTGGTTGATGAAGACGCCACGCGTATAGATCATTGTCCCCATCGCGCCATCGAATACGACAAGGGCTTCCGGATCGAGAAGCCGCCGGATCAGAGCGTCACGCAAGGGCTGGCTCCCGCTCCGCAGCGGCGCCACGCACCGCGTAGTACTTCGCCTGCGGATGATGCATGATCACCGCGGCCGTTGATTGCTCGGGCGTCAGCTGAAAGGATTCCGTGAGATCCAGCCCGATCTCGCCAGCTGGAAGCAGCCTGAACACGACTGCATGATCCTCGAGGTCGGGGCAGGCTCCATATCCCCAGGAATAGCGCTTCCCCGATTCGACACCCAGCTCGCGCTTGATCCGCCGGTGTGACCACTCCGCCAGCGCTTCCGCCGTCTCGACTCCGACACCGTGCACGTAGTACGCTTCGGAATATTCGTTGGCACCCTGAAGCTCCGCAAATCGCTCCGAAGCGACGTGGCCCACCGTCACGATCTGCAGCGGAAGAACGTCAACGTCAGCCGATCCGGAAGGACGTACATAATCGGCGAGACAAAGCCGCTCGCGGCCGACCATTCTCGGGAAGCTGAAGCGTGCCGTCTCGCGCAGCGCACCCGTCGCAGCATACTCGTCCGGGTCATACACGATTATCTCGTTACCGCTCGACTGCACCGGAAAGTAGCCGTATACCACTTCTGGCCGGAGCCATCCGGCCGCCTTCGCATCGGCCTTCAAACGCTCCAGCACCGGCTCGAATTCGTCGCGCACCATGCGATCGTACTGCTCACCTG
>JALYYT010000113.1 GCA_030946285.1 Gemmatimonadota bacterium | reverse complement strand
GTACAGCTCGGTGAACGCCTTGGGATGCTTGCCGAGTGCGTCAGCGACGGTGTGTCCGCTCTCGACGTCGAAGACGACGGCGTGCGTCACGTCCTTGAGGGCCGGATTCTCGCTCTGCTTCGCGAGGATGTCGAGCGCCTGCACGAGGGGCAATCCGGCGTTGATCATCGTCGAGAACTGGCGCGTGAAGATCACGATGTCGCGCATCTTGATCTTGCCGCCCGACTTCTTCTTCTTCGCGACGGCGGCCTCGTCGATCTTGACGACGTTGAGCCGCTGCTTGCGCAGTTGGGCGACGACGTCATCGCGGGTCGGCGCATCAATGGTCGCCGTCCTGAGATCGCCGTTGAGGGCTCGTGCGGTATACGTAAATGCCGGCATTTTGAACCTCTGGGTCTGAAACGGTCTGACAGTCCGACAGTCTGACTGCCTGACAGTGGAGCTCGAGCGTGAGCGGCGTCGCTTTCTATCTCTTGCCGGCCATCATACCGCCGGGTGCACCGGGCTTCTTTGCCTCATCTTCCGGCGACTGGCCGATCATGCGCAGGAACTCGGTGGGATCGTGCGACGAACGCAGGCAGTCGTCGAGCGCGACGTCGCGGTTCATGTAAAGCCCATACAGCGCGTCGTTCATCGTCTGCATCCCGAACTTCTTGCCCGACTGCATGGTGCTGTAGATCTGGTGGATCTTGTCGTCGCGGATGAGGGCGCGCACGGCGGGTGTGACGACGAGAATCTCCGCCGCCATCGCCCGGCCCCTGCCCTTCGCCTTCGGCAACAGCGTCTGCGTCACGATCCCCTCGAGCACGAACGCGAGCTGCGCCCGCACCTGGCTCTGCTGGTGCGCGGGGAAGACGTCGATGATGCGGTTGACGGCTTCGGCCGCGCTGTTCGTATGCAGCGTGGCAAAAGCGAGGTGGCCGGTTTCCGCAATCGTCAGTGCCGCCTGGATGGTATCGAGGTCGCGCAACTCGCCAATGAGGATGACGTCGGGATCCTGGCGCAGCGCATACTTGAGGCTCGCCTGGAAGCTCTTCGTGTCCGTCCCCACCTCACGCTGGTTGACGATGCAGTTCTGGTGGCGGTGGATGAACTCGATCGGATCTTCGACGGTGATGATGTGCCCGCGGCGATCCTTGTTGATCTTGTCGATCATCGCGGCCAGCGTCGTGCTCTTCCCTGACCCGGTGGGACCCGTGACGAGCACGAGCCCACGCGGCTTCTCGGCCATCCGCCGGATGACGTCCGGCAGCTTGAGGTCGTCGAATGTCTTGATGTTGAACGGGATCTGCCGGATCACCATCGAGACGCAGCCGCGCTGCTTGAAGCAGTTGCCGCGAAAGCGCGCGAGGTTCTGGATGCCGAACGAGAAATCGAGCTCGTCTTCCATCTCGAAGCGCTTCTTCTGGTTCTCGGTGAGCACGGAGTACGCAAGCTGCAAGGTGTCCTTCGGCGTCATCACGAATTCAACGTTCGAATTGGTGATCTCGCCGTCGATGCGCAGCTTCGGGCGCTCGCCCGCCGTGATGTGCAGGTCGGACGCGTCGCGCTCGATCATCTCCTCGAGGAGGACGCGAAGGTTCACGCCGGATGGCGCAACAGCTGGTGCGGTCATTAAAACCCGGTAGACAGTTGGACAGTCGGACAGTCCGACAGGACGGCGGCAGGCCGTCCGTACTCAAGGACGATCCTCTCGGCGCTGCGCTACGCGGAAGTTTCCCGCACGACCTGTTCGAGGGTGGTGATGCCCTTCATCACCTTCATCCAGCCATCCATGCGAAGGGTCAACATCCCCTCGTCGACCGCGGCATCGCGAATCTCCGCGGCTCCGACGTTCTGGAGAATGAGCTTGCGCAGGTTCGGGCTCATCGGCATCACCTCGTACACGCCCTGGCGCCCCTTCATCCCACTGCCGCCGCAGGTATCGCACCCCTTCCCGCGGAAGAACGGAAGGCTCTGTACCAGCGTATCCAGGGTAATGTCCGCCAGGAACGGAGCCGCTTCCTTCGTCGCCCGGGCCTTTGCGTTCTCGATAGTCTCGGCCGTGAACCGCAGATCGCGGAGCGTCATGTCCGGCTTCACCTTCGCGACGTCGAAATCCACGGCGCTCGGCGTGAACTTCTCCTTGCAGTTCGGGCAGATGCGGCGCAGGAGGCGCTGCGCGAGTACGAGGTTCAGCGCCGAGGCCACGTTGAACGGCTCGAGACCCATGTCCAGCAATCGCGTCACAGTCTCGGGCGCGGAGTTGGTGTGCAGGGTACTCATCACCAGATGCCCGGTGAGCGCCGCCTTGATGGCGATGCTGCCGGTCTCGAGATCGCGGATCTCTCCCACCATGATGATGTTGGGATCCTGGCGTAGGAACGCCTTGAGCGCGGCCGCGAACGTCATCCCGATTTCCGTCCGCACCAGTACCTGGTTCACGCCGTAGAGGTTGTACTCCACGGGATCCTCGGCGGTCATGATGTTGACGTCGATGTTGTTGACCTTCGACAGCGCACTGTAGAGCGTGGTGGTCTTGCCCGAGCCCGTCGGGCCGGTGACGAGCAC
>JALYYT010000096.1 GCA_030946285.1 Gemmatimonadota bacterium | reverse complement strand
TGGCAGGGCAATGCGGGTGTGAATCCGGTCCAGGCCCTTGCCGCGCGACGGGCGATCCGGAATGAAGTCGTCCAGGCCTATGACCTCAGCCGTCAGGACGTCCCGGCCAATCTGATGGCGCTGTACGCTCCGACCGGTCCCATCGTTTCAGCCAGCGGCGGCCGGATCATGACCTCGCGGGACTCGATCCGCGCGGGTATCGACGCATTCTGGACCAACGTCGGCCGGAACATGCGCGATCCGCACGTGGAGTGGACCCAAATGGAAATCGACGTACTCGCCCCGGGGGTCGCGGTGATGACCGCCACGTACCGAATTCCACACCAGCAGCCGAACGGGCTGCCGCACGTGATTGGCGGCGCCTGGACAGCGGTCTTCGTCCTGCGCGACGGTCGCTGGTACATCACGCAGGAGCATCTTTCCGACGATCCTTTCGCGTCATAGTGTCCTTCTGGGGCGTTGCCGCCGACACTAGTGTTGGAACAATCGAACCAGCGGATTGTGTATGCGACGGTGTGCCCTTTGAAGCGCCAGAATCGTCAGGACTTGAGATGACAGAAGCAAAAACGCCCGGCATGCCCTATCTCATTCACGCGTATGAGCACAGGGCGTATCCGATTCCTTCCGACCGCCCGCTGTCCATAGGACGCGAGACGGCATGCGACATCACGGTCAACGAGGTTGCCGTATCGCGCCATCACGCCGAAGTCCGGCAGGAAGGCGAAGCGATAGTTCTGCAGCCGGTGGGCTCGACGACCACTGTCATGAATTCGCTTCCAGTCGTAGGGCCGGAGGTGCTGCACGAAGGGTCGACCTTCACTGTTGGAAGCATGAAGTTCGTCTTCACGCGCGAACGGCTTCCCGTGGCCATGAAGATCGTCGCCAGTCCGCTGCATCGGCCGAGCACGGTGGATGATCGCCGCCCAACGCTCACTTTTCCCGGCCAGCCGAACGCACCCGCCGTGCAGCAGCCTGCGAACACGATGGCGATGATGCCCATGATCCTCATCGCGGTTCTCGCGACGATAGTTGGTCTCGCTTACTGGGCCATGCATCTCAAGTAGCGCAACGTAGCGCCTCCTTGTCCTTCCGGGTCCGCGCGATGGACCCGCGATCATGATTATTCCCCGATCGCGAACCTCTCGAACGCCAGCCGTTCCAGCTCGTCGCGCACTGCCGGAATAGTCAACTCCTCCAGCACCTCGGCCGCGAACGCGTACGTCAGCAGCCTCATCGCGATGGACGGACCGATACCGCGACTCTTCAGATAGAACAACGCGGTCGAGTCCACGGGACCAATCGTCGCGCCATGCGTACACTTGACGTCATCGGCGAAGATCTCGAGCTGCGGCTTTGTATCAACGCGCGCGCCATTCGAAAGCAGCAGGTTGTTGTTGCTCTGCTTGCCATCGGTCTTCTGCGCTTCGGGATGGACGTAGACCTTGCCGTTGAAAACAGCGTGCGAATCGCCGTCGAGCACGCCCTTGTACAGCTCGTGACTCGTGCAGCTCTCCTTTGCGTGGATCACCGTGGTCTGATGATCCACCGTCTGCTCGCCGTTCACGAGGTACAATCCATCGAGCGACACGTGTGACCCTTCCCCGTCCAGCACCGTAGCGATGTTGGTGCGCGACAGGTCTGCGCCGATCGCGAACGAGAACGCTTCGTACGTGCAGTCACGCCCCTGCGTCGCATACCAGGATCCTACGTGGTACGCGTTGAGGCTCTCGCGCTGGATCTTGTAGTGCCGGAGTCGCGCGCCATCGGCGACATACACTTCCGTGACCGCGTTGGTGAGATGGTTGGTGTCCGCAAGAGAGACATAGCTCTCCATCACCGTCGCCTCGGCGTGATGCTCGAGGACGATGACATTACGCGGCGACACGAGCGCGCCATCCGCCGCGCCGTCAGTGATGAACAACAGGTGGATGTTGCGCGGGGCGACGCTGCTGGCCGACAGATGGATGAATGCGCCGTCGCCTGCGAACGCGGTATTGAGCGCCGTCAGACCGTGCGCGTGCGTATCGGCGAGCCCGCCGCAATGCTTGGCGACCACGCGCTCGCGCGCATCGTCGCGAACCGCGTCCGACATCACTCCGGCGTAGACGCCCTGGCTGGACTCGACCTGGGAAAGCGAAGGCACGAATCTACCGTTGACGAAGACGAGCGTCTGCCATTCACCGGCGAACGTGAACTTTTCGATATCACGCGCATCGACCGTCGCCGTTGGCCCCGAGACCGGAGCGTAGTCCCGCTCGAGCATCGGTGCGAGCGAGGTGAAGTGCCAGTCCTCGCTGCGTGTGGTCGGGAAGCCGAGATTTCCAAAACTCTCGATCGCAGCGCGACGTTGTGCGCCGAGCCAGATCGGGTCTCCGTGACGGCCTGTGCGATGAAAAAGGGCGACATATTCCGCGGCTCGCTCGTCTCTGGTCGTGACTGCTTCCTGTGCGCCTGCAATCCCCACTTCGGGAGCATCCGGAGCCTGTGTCAGTACGGCGTCCGTCATGCCGCGTCGAGCAGCCAGTCGTAACCGCGCTCTTCCAGCTCGAGCGCGAGTTCCTTTCCGCCGGAGCGGATGATGCGCCCGTTGGCGAGCACGTGCACGAAGTCAGGGACGATGTAATTGAGCAGTCGCTGGTAGTGCGTCACGACGATGGTCGCGTTGTCGGGACTGCGCAGCGCGTTCACTCCGCCCGCCACGATTCGCAGCGCGTCGATGTCGAGCCCCGAGTCCGTCTCGTCCAGAATCGCCAGGCGTGGCTGGAGAACGGCCATCTGAAGGATCTCGTTGCGCTTCTTCTCTCCGCCGGAGAATCCCGCATTCACCGAGCGGTTGAGCATGGACGAATCCATCTCGACCAGCTTCATGCGCTCTTCGACGAGATCTAGGAATTCGAGCGGGTCAACCTCGTCCTCACCGCGAGCCTTCCGGATCTCGTTGAACGCCGAGCGAAGGAAGTATGCGTTCGTTACGCCCGGAATCTCGACCGGATACTGGAATGCGAGGAAGATCCCCTTCTGTGCGCGAACTTCCGGGTCCAGCTCGAGAAGCTCCTCACCGAGATACGTGGCGGATCCACCGAGCACTTCGTACGCTGGATTGCCGGCGAGTACCTGCGCCAGAGTTGACTTGCCGGAACCGTTCGGACCCATCACCGCGTGCACTTCACCGGCGTTCACGCGCAGATCAATGCCTTTCAGGATTTCGCGCTCGGCGATGCCGGCACGGAGAGACTTTATATGGAGCATAAAAAGATCAAATCGAAAGAAGAGAACTGCGACGCTGGGCCGAATGAAGCACCGCGCCCGTACGGCGCGGATATATCCGCGCCATTCCTGCCGAACGAGACCGCCTTACGCCAGGCCCCATCACCCTACACTCCCTTCCAGCGTGATCCCAAGCAGCTGCTGCGCCTCGAGCGCGAACTCCATCGGCAGCTCCTGGAAGACTTCGCGGCAGAAGCCGCTGACGATCATCGAGACAGCCTGCTCCGCGCTGATGCCGCGCTGCTTGCAGTAGAAAATCTGATCCTCGCCGATCTTGGACGTGCTCGCCTCGTGCTCGACCATCGCTGTCGGATTCTCGACCTCGATGTACGGGAACGTGTGCGCGCCGCAGCGGTTGCCGATGAGCATCGAGTCGCACTGCGTATAATTGCGCGCGTTCTCCGCGCGCGGCATGACCTTCACGCGGCCGCGATAGCTGTTGTTGCCGTGACCCGCACTGATTCCCTTGGATACGATCGTGGACTTCGTGTTCTTCCCGATGTGGATCATCTTCGTGCCGGTGTCAGCCTGCTGGTAGTTGTTCACCACCGCGACGGAATAGAACTCACCGACCGAATTGTCACCTACCAGCAGGACGCTCGGATATTTCCAGGTGATCGCTGAACCCGTTTCGACCTGCGTCCACGAGATCTTGGAGTTGACGCCCTGGGCCTTGCCGCGCTTGGTGACGAAGTTGTATATGCCACCCTTCCCTTCGGCGTCGCCCGCGTACCAGTTCTGGACCGTGCTGTACTTGATCGTCGCGTTGTCGAGAGCGACGAGTTCCACGACGGCCGCGTGCAGCTGGTTGGTGGAACGCTTGGGTGCAGTACAGCCTTCGAGATAGCTGACCGAAGCTGCCTCGTCCGCGATGATGAGCGTGCGCTCGAACTGGCCCGTGTCGGCCGCGTTGATGCGGAAGTACGTGGACAGCTCCATGGGACACTTCACTCCCCTGGGCACGTAGCAGAAGGATCCGTCGCTGAAGACAGCGCTGTTGAGCGCCGCGAAGAAATTGTCGCTGTACGGGACGACCGATCCCAGATACTTCCGGACGAGCTCCGGATGCTCCTTGACCGCTTCGCCGAACGAGCAGAAGATCACGCCGTGCGCCGCGAGCTCTTCCTTCATCGTGGTTCCGACCGAGACCGAGTCGAAGATCGCGTCCACCGCGACACCGGAGAGGAACTTCTGCTCATTGAGCGAAATACCCAGCTTCTCGTAAGTGCGCAGAAGCTCGGGATCAACTTCGTCCAGCGTCTGCAGCGGCTTCACACTCGTGGGAGCCGACCAGTAGCGTGAAGCCTGATAGTCGATTGGCGGATACTTGACGTTGGGCCAGTGTGGCTCCTTCATCGCGAGCCAGCGCCGGTACGCCTTGAGCCGCCATTCGAGCAGCCACTCCGGCTCATTTTTCTTCGCCGATATGATCCGGACGACATCCTCGCTCAGACCGGGCGCGACAGTGTCCGACTCGATGTCGCTGACAAAGCCGTACTGGTACTCGCGGTTGACGAGTGATTCGATTGCGGTGCTCATTCCTGCGTCTAACTCCTTGGCGTTACTGCACTTTCGCGTAGATTCCCGTAAAGGTAAGTGATTTTGTCGGCTTTTTGTAGAGAACCAATGGCATACCGCACAGACTTCCCCCTGTTGGCCGCCAACCCGGGCCTTCACTATCTCGATTCCGCCGCCACGGCGCAGAAGCCGGCTGCGGTTCTGGACGCAGAGCGGGACTATTACGAGGCCAGCTACGCCAATCCTCACCGTGGGGCCTACTCGCTCTCGGTGGCCGCCACGGACCGGTATAACGCAGCCCGATCACGGATCGCACGCTTCATGGGCGCCGCCGACACGGAGTCCCTGATCTTCACTCGCGGAACGACCGAAGCCCTGAACCTCATCGCCTCGGGTATATCGCTTTCGAACGTTCGTTCAGGCGATGATATCATCGTCACCGCGCTCGAGCACCATTCCAACTTCGTCACCTGGCAACAGGCGGCGATCGCGGCCGGTGCCCGGTTCAGGATCTGCGAGCTTACCCCCGATTGCCGCATCGACCTGGACATGCTGGCGGAGATGATCGGTCCACGAACCCGTGTCGTCGCATTCGGCCACGTCTCCAACGCGATCGGCACGGTCAATCCGGTCGCCGAGATAGTCCGGCTCGTGCGAGAGAAGAGCGATGCGGTGATTGTCTGCGACGGGGCTCAGGGCGCGCCTCACATCCGGGTTGATTTCGACGCGCTAGGCGTCGACGCCTACGCGTTCAGCGGCCACAAGATGGGCGGACCCATGGGAATCGGCGGTCTCGTCGCGCGCCGGGAGCTTCTGGAGAGAATTCCGCCTTACCAGTTTGGTGGCGACATGATCGAGTTCGTGCACGACGAGACCAGCACCTGGGCACCGCTGCCGCACAAGTTCGAGGCTGGAACACCCAATTCTGCGGGCGCAGTCGGACTTGCCGCGGCGGTGGACTACCTCGACTCGATCGGCATGGATCGCGTACGCGCACACGAACAGCGCCTCGTGACGCTGGCGCAGCAGGCGCTTGAAGATCTTGGTGGCGTCACCGTGTACGGCCCGCCTCCTGCATTACGCAGTGGTGTGCTCTCATTCAACGTGGCCGATGTGCACCCGCATGATCTCGCAACGATTCTGGACAGCGGCGGCGTCTGCATCAGGTCAGGCCATCATTGCACGCAGCCACTGATGCGCCGGCTCGGGGTCGCCGCTACGGCGCGCGCTTCGTTCTACGTGTATAACGACGAGAGTGACATCGACGCACTCGTGAACGGCGTGCGGCAGGCTGCGTCGCTCTTCGCCGGCAGCGGCGCGTGAGCAAGACCTCGTGAGGAAGATCTGCGGACTGGTCGGTAGCCTTCGGAAAGGATCGTTCAACCGCGGGCTCATGCTCGCAGCTCAGGACGCGGGTAGCACGGTCGGTCTCGAAGTGGAGATCTTCGAGCGACTCGACGAGATCCCGCTCTACAATTCGGACTACGACACCGACCCGCTTCGCCCGGCATCGGTGAACGCGCTAAAGAGTGCAATTGCGGATGCCTCAGGACTGATCGTCGCCACGCCGGAGTACAACTACAGCGTTCCCGGCGGTCTCAAGAACGCGATTGACTGGGCTTCGCGGCCCGCGGGGAAATCCTGCCTCAACCGCAAGCCGGCCGCAATCATGGGTGCGAGCATCGGGATCAGCGGCACCATTCGAGCCCAGCTGGCGCTGCGTCAATCGTTCCTTCATACGGACACCTTCGCGTTGCTGCAGCCGGAAGTCCTGATTCCGAAATGCACAGACCGCTTCGACGAGAATGGAATTCTCGTCGATCAGTCAACCCGTGATCTCGTCGCTCGCCAGATGACGAAATTCGCGGTGTGGATCGACGCGGTGGAGGCGATGGTTCGAGCAGGAGCGACCTGAGGCGCGGGTCGCCGCCATTGCTTCATCGCTTGGTCCATACCAGCACCACGCCGCAGCCGTTCGTGGTGTACTGTATTGGCGCCTCCCCCAGTCCCGTGTACACCTCGATCCCGGCTACCTGCTGCGGCGGCACGATGTCGTCAACGCTCTGGTAGCCGTCGTGCATTTCAACTCCGTCAACGTACACGACGGGTGTACAGCGTCCCCGCAGCAGAATCACGTTCCCGAACTCACCGCTCGGAACGATGTTCACGCCGGCGATGTTGCGCATGGCATCCGTCACGGTGACTGCCGTCTTCAGGCGCTCGTCGCCACCCATGAGATAGTGCCCCATTCCAGAGCGTGCTCGCGCCAGGAATTCATCGATGTCGTGGAACCTGTTGGTGGGTTTGCCCATCACGACAACGCGTGACAGTTCGTTCACACGCTTGACGAACGCCAGACGGACGGATGCCTCCTTCGCGCTGGACAGATCCACTGCCGCCCGCTTCGGGTCGTAACCGATCGCGCGGGCCTCCACACTGAAGGTGCCGGCGGGCAGTCCGGCGAGACGGAAGCGTCCATCCGAACGCGTCGTTGCCTCCAGCCCCGTTCCCCAAACTGTGACCTTCACCCCGGACATGGGTTTGCCGTCCGGCCCGACAACGCTCCCCGCGAGACTGGCCGAACCGCGCCGCACCGCAGTCTGACTGCGCACCTTTGCAGTCGTCGCAACCGCAGAAGTATCGGCGGCGAGCAACGTTGCAGTGGTCGAATCGCCGATCGTGAAGTCGTGCCGCACGATTTCGCCAACGGGAATCGCGACCTCGATCACACCGGACTGCTGGCTTGCGAGCGCCGCGCTCACCAGCACCGTATCAGCGCCCGGCAATCCGCAGATCCGGTATTCGCCATTCTCACCTGTCTCGGCCGGCACGCGCCGCTGCTGCGTCACAAGGCCGCGCTTGTCTATGACAACCTCGAGCCACGAAACGACAATCTTCGCGTGCGAGATCGGAATTCCGCTGTCGGCACCGCGCACCTGTCCGGCCAGCGCACCTGTCGAGTCGTTCGGAGGCCGAGCCGGACAGACTGCGCCCATCACCGAGATCGGGCCCGGTATGACGAGCGCTATGAAGTTGTCGCTTCCCGCACGCACGATCTCGCCGCGAACGAGGGGTTCTATTCCGAGAGCATCGAGTGCCGGAGCGAAGAAGCCGGCGGCGTAGTTGCCTGGCTTCACCGAGTCTATCCGGAAGCGGCCCAGTGAATCCGCCTCGGCGGTGTACGCGTGCCGACGATCGGCCAGATCGACGAGCTGAATTTCTGCGCCGGCAATCGGCGCGCGCGCGACACTGTCGTAAACGGTTCCAGTCACAACCGCAGTTGCGCCTGTATCGCTTCGCTGGTGTGCGAGTGCGCTCGCGATCCTGTGATCGGGCGCACGCGAAGCTCGAAGCTGCGGAGCCGGCGCGACTGAGAGCAGGACCGCGACGACCGCCGCGATGCGGATCGCGCGTGGACCCCTCTCCCCTGACC
>JALYYT010000094.1 GCA_030946285.1 Gemmatimonadota bacterium | reverse complement strand
CTCGGTTGCGCGAGTGCCGGCGTCGCGCCGCGCCCGCAGCTACTCAGCGTGGTCGTCATAAGGGCGAGCGCGACTCCGGCTGGTGAACTCCGCGCGGGAAGTGCAGGCTGCATTTCCGGAACTGGTGCTGCGGTAGCCGAGGCTGCGCGTGCAGTCAGCACCGAGCGAAATGCGTTGTTCGAACCGCGCTGGCGCGATGACGCCGCCCGCGCCGTACGCGTGCACATCGAAAATGCAACTATCCTCGGCGAATGGAGCCTTGCGGAGAGACAGGAGGTTACGTCCGCGATGTACGCGTGGGAACTCGCGGGAGCGCCTGTGCACTTCGTTGTGGTGCAGGACGATGAGCGCGCAGACGTGAGAGTGCACTGGATAGAAAAGTTCGATTCGCGCTATGAAGGCTGGACCACGGTGAGCTGGAACCACGACGGTTGGCTGGTCGGAGCAGACGTCGAGCTCGCGCTCAGAAGTCCCGCAGGCGCGCGGCTTACCCCGGGCGAGCGGCAGCAGGTGGTGACTCATGAGTTCGGACATGTACTCGGACTCAGTCACAGTGGCAGCACTACCTCCATCATGTCGCAGGTAGTGAAGGTCAGCGGCATCGCCAAGGTGGACGCGGCCGCGCTCCTCGCACTTTACAGCGACCGGGGTGGTCCAGACAGAGCCGCGGCGGACACGGAGCGTTGTTCCAACACGGGACTCTGACCGGCTCGCCACCGCGGCGCCGAACCCGTGTCGTTGCCCGGAGGCAACACCATCCGGGACCGGACGAAACATCAGGCAGGATGCGCCAGGACCCGCCCCCCCGCTTTCGAGCCTAAGATATGGCGTGCTGGTGTCGTAACTTAGGGTATGCAACTCGACCCTGTCGACCCGGAATTCCCCCTCCATCTTCGCGATGAGGACGCCGTGCTCCGCGACGCGCCAAGCGACAAGAAGGTGCGCGAAAAGACTCGAAAGCGGCTCGCTCGCCTCACAAAGCTCCAAGCGAAGCTTTACGGCGATGGGCGCTATGCTGTGCTCGTCGTCCTGCAGGGCCGTGATGCCGCGGGCAAGGACGGAACAATCCGCAAGGTGTTTGGAGCGTGCAATCCACAGGGATGCGCCGTGACGAGTTTCAAGGTGCCGACGGTCGACGAGCGCAAGCATGATTTCCTGTGGCGAGTGCACAAGGCGGTTCCGGAACGCGGGATGATCGGAATCTTCAACCGGTCGCATTATGAGGACGTGCTCGCCGCGCGCGTGCACGGCACCGTAGCGAAGCCGATCTGGAACTCGCGATACGAGCAGATCAACGATTTCGAGCGGATGCTCGTCCAGAACAACGTGATCGTTGTCAAGTTCATGCTGCACGTTTCGCGCGGCGAACAGCGCAAGCGCTTGCTCAAGCGCGTGGAGAAGGAGGACAAGAACTGGAAGTTTCGCGAGGGCGATCTGGACGACAGGCGCAGCTGGGACACGTACACCGATGCCTATCACGACATGATTCGCCGAACGTCCACGCGCGAAGCGCCGTGGTACCTGGTGCCGGCCGACGACAAGAAGGTTCGCGATTACCTTGTGTCCGGAGCCATCGTGCGCACGCTGCGAAAACTGAAGCTGCGATACCCCGAGGCCGATCCCAACATTCTCCTCAAGGCAGAGCAGATTCTGACGGCATGAGCAGTGAAACCGCACGACCACGGGTAGCCTTTGCGGGGCTTGGCGCAATCGGTCTCCCGATGGCGCGTCACCTGGCACGCAGTACAGAGCTTGTCGTTTGGAACCGGACCCGATCAAAGGCGGCGGCTTTCGCGGCCGAAACGGGCGCACGCGATGCATCATCGCCTGCCGACGCAGCAAACGGAGTCGAGTTCTTCGTACTGTGCCTACCGACCTCCGCGGATTCCGAGGAGGTTCTTTTCGGAGCCCAAGGAGCAGCCAGTTCGCTCGCGCGCGGATCGGTGGTGGTGGACTGCACTTCGGGCGACCCCGCGACATCGCGGCGCATTTCCGAACGACTGCAGTCACTTGCCGTGGGCTTCGTGGACGCTCCCGTCAGCGGCGGTGTGGCAGGCGCCGAGGCCGGCAAGCTCACGGCGATGGTCGGTTGCGATGCAGCTACGCTCGAGCGCGTTCGCCCGATTCTCTCGTGGTTCGCTGGCAAGATCGTTCACTGTGGCGGAGTAGGAACCGGGGACGCGGTCAAAGCCGCGAACAATGCGCTGCTCGCCGTACACATCTGGTCCACGGCCGAAGTACTGGCCGCCGTCTCGAAACTGGGCGTGGACCCCTCGGTGGCGCTCGAAGTGATCAACGCGTCCAGCGGGCGTTCGAACAGCTCGATGAATCTCATACCTGAGCGCGTTCTTGACCGGAGCTTTCCGCGCACCTTCCGGTTGGCCCTGCTCGACAAGGATGTGCGCATCGCGGCCGATCTGGCCCGGGAAACCGGAACTCCCGCTGAACTGCTGGACCTAACGTCGCGGCTGTTCGCCGAAGCACGCAGGGAGCTGGGCGAGGAGGCTGATCACGTGGAAGCGGTGAAGGTGGTCGAGCAGCGCGCTGGAACGATCATACAGGGGAAGACTCCCCAGGGTGACCGGCTATATTAGAGCCGGATGACCGAACATACCGAGATAATTCTTGACGGAATCGCGGTCGAGCGCACGCTTCGCCGCATGGCGGGGGAGATTGTCGAAGCGAACGGGGGTACGGACAACCTCGTAATCGTCGGCATACAGCGACGTGGCGTTCAGCTCGCCGAGCGCATTGTCGCGCTGATACAGAAGAGCGAAGGGGTAGCCGTACCCCGCGGCGCCCTGGACATTACGCTGTACCGGGATGACCTGCAGACGATAGGGCCGCGCCCTGTCGTCGGTGCGACCCAGTTGCCGGGGGCGATTGACGGAAGCAACGTCGTGATCGTGGACGACGTGCTGTTCACCGGACGAACCATCCGCGCGGCACTCGACGAGCTGGCCGACTTCGGGAGGCCAGCCCGAATCGAGCTCGCCGTACTGATTGACCGCGGCGGCCGCGAGCTGCCTATCCAGCCTGACATCGTAGGGAAGCGCGTGGACGCTCGCCCGGGCGACCGGGTGGACGTACAGGTGGATGACCTCGACGGCCGTTCCGCTGTCATCCTCGTTTCGAAGCGATTCGAATGACAGCTGCGGCACCGCTGGGCAAGGATCTTCTGGGACTGGAGCCGCTCAGCGGCGAACAGATACAGCTCATTCTCGACACAGCGGAGCCGTTCAAGGAGATCAGCGAGCGAGCCATCAAGAAGGTCCCCACGCTGCGCGGTTCCACGGTTGTCAATCTCTTTTACGAGAACTCCACGCGAACGCGTGTATCGTTTGAATTCGCCGAGAAGCGCCTGTCTGCCGACACGGTGAATGTTGCATCAGGGGGTTCCAGTGTCTCGAAGGGTGAGACGCTGGTGGATACGGCGCGCAATCTGGAAGCGATGCGCATAGACATGGTCGTGATGCGCCACCCTTCGTCCGGAGCCGCCGCGTTCCTCGCTGAGCGTATCGAATCGAACGTCATCAATGCGGGCGACGGAACGCACGAGCATCCCACGCAGGGATTGCTCGACATGCTCACGCTGCGTGATCACTTCAAGCGCATCGCGGGATTGCGCGTTTGCATCTGCGGCGACGTGCTTCACTCGCGTGTTGCTCGCTCCAACATCTGGGGACTGAAGAAGCTCGGCGCGGAAGTAGCCGTATGTGGTCCGCGCTCGCTGCTGCCGCGAGCCATCGGCGAGATGGGCGTTACTGTGTTCTCGCGCATCGAGGAAGCCATCGAGTGGGCGGATGCGCTCAACATACTCCGCCTTCAGCTCGAACGAATGACAGCAGGCTACATTCCGTCGCTTCGTGAATACAACCGGGTGTTCGGTGTCACGCGTGAGAGACTCGATCGTGCACCACGCGATGTGCTGATTCTGCACCCCGGACCAATGAATCGCGGGGTGGAAATAGACTCGGATGTCGCGGATGGCCCGCACAGCGTCATTCTTCCGCAGGTAACCAACGGCGTCGCAGTGCGAATGGCGGTGCTGTATCTCCTTTCCGGGGGACGTCCGGAATTGGCCGAAGTCGCGAAAACAGGAAAGGCGTGAACTGATGCCGAAAGTCCTTCTCACCGGTGGACGAGTCCTCGATCCGTCACAGAATTCCGATACCGTTGCCGACCTTCTCGTCGATGACGGAAAGATCCAGGCGATCGGACGTGACATCGGTCGTCCCGACGACGCTACGGTCGTCGATTGCGCCGGATACATCGTCTCGCCCGGTTTCATTGACGTGCACTGTCACCTGCGCGAGCCGGGAAGGGCCGACGTGGAGACGATCGCGAGCGGTGCGCGCGCGGCGGCAGCAGGCGGTTTCACGGCAGTTTGCGCAATGCCCAATACCGACCCCGTGATAGACAATCCCGCCGCGGTCGGATTCGTAGTGCGACAGGGTCTCCGCGCAGGCGCAGCGCGCGTGTATCCGATTGGTGCGATCTCCGTAGGCCAGTGCGGGGAGGCACTCGCTGAATTCGGCGAGATGGTGGACGCTGGTGCAGTTGCAGTCAGCGACGACGGCAAGCCTGTGGTGTCAGCGCAACTCATGCGCAGCGCCCTGGAGTACGCCTTGACCTTCGGGATTTCCGTAATTGATCACTGCGAGGAGCCGACGCTAGCCGCCGGTGGCGCGATGAACGAGGGAATCGTATCTGCGCGGCTCGGGCTCAAGGGAATTCCGGACGAGGCGGAGGAGATAATGGTCATTCGCGATATTCTCCTCGCCCGCCTCACGCGCGGGCACGTCCATCTGGCGCACATGAGCACCAAGGGTTCGGTGGAGCTCATCCGTTGGGGCAAGGACCGCGGGATAAATGTCACTGCGGAGGTATGCCCCCATCACCTCTCGCTCACAGAGGCCGCGGTCGAAGGCTACGACACGAACGCAAAGATGAACCCGCCCCTGCGAACGGACGAGGACGTGGAGGCGCTCAGGCAGGCTGTGCGCGACGGAACCATCGATCTTGTGGCCACCGATCATGCGCCGCACCACTACGACGAGAAGGAGCGGGAATTCCAGAATGCGCCGAATGGGATCGTCGGTTTGGAGACGGCCCTGGCGGTCGTGGTGGACAGTCTCGTTGTTCCGGGACACATTGATTTCAGCACCCTTGTCGAGCGTATGTCCTGCGGACCGGCTCGGCTGTTCGGCCTGCCAGGCGGAACACTCCGGGCAGGTAGCCCGGCGGACATCACGGTTTTTGACCCGGAACGGCGCTGGACAGTCGATCCGGGACGGTTTCTTTCCAAGGGCCGGAACACTCCATACGCCGGCCGGACGTTGACGGGGCGGGCGGTGACGACTATCGTCGCGGGCGACATCGTCTATACTCTGAACGAGCAGAGGGACACAAAATGACGACTACCGACACAGAAGCGATGTCAGCGCTGCACCAGCTTCTCGATGAGCGGCTCCGATACCAGGGGTGGCTGTCGACTCTGGAGAGTCGGCGCAGCTCGACTCCACCGCACGTATACGAGCGGGTGCAGACGGACTATTCATCGCGCCTCGATCGCGTGATGCAGAGTCTGGCCGAACGGGCCGGTCAGCTCAGTGGAACAATCGAATCAATGTTGTCAGAACTATCCTCGCTCCGACAGCACGAGGCGGACCGGACCGATGAACGCCACGAGTCGGAGCTTCGCGCTGCCGTTGGCGAGTTTACTCCCGAGGACTGGGAAGCGCGTCGCGCCGAGGCCGATAGCGATCTCGAGAAGATCGCAGCGGAGAGACACGCGCTGGAGTCGGAGCTCGAGGAGCTGCAGCGGATCATCGGGCTGACGGGATCCATCAGCGCATCGCCCGACTTCATGGACGGGGATCCCGCGGCTTCGGGAGGGGCCGGGATCCACGTGGCTCCAGCCAATTCCGGAGCAGACAGCGACGACTCGGCGCCGTCCATCGAGCAGTTCGTCGCCGAGTGGAATCCGCCGCGCGTCGCTCACGGCTCCGCCGCAAGTGATACACGGGATGCCTCGACCGCACCCATTGACACGTCTGACCTTGACGGCATGATCATCCCAGCCGCTCCGATGGGAGCTAACCCCATCGGCGCCGCTGGTGCTGATTACGGGATGGCCAATGGTGTCGCTGGAGCGGCTGGCGGGATCGCTCCGACGCGTGCCCCCGCTGCGCTGGGCGATTCCAAGCGTGACGCCGACAAGACGCTGAAATGTCCGGAGTGCGGGACGATGAACTACGCAACCGAATGGTACTGCGAGCGGTGCGGCGGGGAGCTCTCTACCTTCTAGGCGAGGCAAGCAGCATCTCGGCTCAGGCTGGCCGACGCGCGGATCGCCGCGCAGAGAGATTGTCACACAACTAAAACGTGGAGCGCGGCTGATGCCGACTCCACGTTGGTCATTCTTGTAGCTGCCTTCGTCTCGCTGCCTCGGTCGCAGCGATCACGGCAAGATGATCAGCTCGCGGCGAGCATGCGATCGCCGCATTGGTACGTGCTACGCTGCTGACTTCTTCGCTGCGGCCTTTGCCATGCGGCTCTTCTTGCGAGCGGCTGCGTTCGGATGAACGAGACCCTTGCGGGCCGCGCGATCAAGGAGCGTGACCGCTGTGGCCATCGCTTCGGGCGACGATCCATCGGTCTTGGCCTTTTTCAGGGCTGTGCGGAGAGTGGAGCGCTGGGCGCGGTTGCGCACCTGCGCGGCACGGGACTTCCGCATATTCTTCTTCGCGGACGCGATATTCGGCATGACGGGGCTGGTTAACTCGATGAAGCGAAAGCGTTTCCGATTCGCGACTAGCCTCGTAAATTAGATGATACCCATAACCGAGTCAAGTTGGATAGCGTTACTCAATTACTACTCATAGCTCCCGTTCTTCTCTTTTCCATGGTTGCCCACGAGTACGCACACGGCTGGGTGGCATTGAAGAACGGAGACCCCACAGCCTACCAGCTGGGGCGGCTCACCTGGAACCCGCTGAAGCACATAGATCCGTTCATGACGATCCTGCTTCCGGTCTTCCTGGCGATCTCCCATGCCCCGATCCTTGGCGGGGCCAAGCCGATCCCCGTGAACCCGCGCAATTACAGGAACTTCAAGCGGGGAGACATAATGGTTTCCCTCGCAGGCGTGACCACGAACGTGATCCTCGCCTTCGTCTTCGCGGCCATCGTTCCGCTACTCTACTTTCCGGGAAAGTCCTATCCGGCCGCGGAAAACGGCTTCGCGATCGTGCAACGCATGTTCATCTATGGCATCGAGATCAATCTGATTCTTGCGGCCTTCAATCTGCTGCCTGTGCCGCCGCTGGACGGGTCGCACGTCTTCAAGTACGTGCTGCCTCCCGCATGGGCGCTGTCCTACGAGCGAATCAGCAGATTCGGTCTGCTGATCATCTATGCGCTGCTGTTTCTTGGCGGTCCGCTGCTGAGCTGGTGGCTGTTTCCCGCGGAAGCTGTAACGAACTTTCTCGTTGGATCCGTTGGAAGTTTCATCCTTCCCTGGCAGGGCGTGCTATGACGACGGTCGGGTTCGCCGGCACAGTTGAGCCGACTGATTTCGTTGCCAGCGGTGCCGAACACGATGTGTCGGGAGATACGGCACAGTATCGCATACCCGACGCGTCGAACGCCTCAGCAACCGCCGCGGAGCGCGGCGGTTTCATCGTCGAGCTTCCGGAATTCTCGGGTCCGCTCGATCTGCTGCTCTCGCTGATTCGCGACGAGCAGGTGGATATCTACGATATTCCGATCGCGCGAATCGCGGAGCAGTTCCTCGCCTGCATTCACGGGATGCCGATCGACGAGGCCGCCGAGTATCTGGAGATTGCGGCCCGCCTGCTCCGGATCAAGGCGCAGATGCTGCTTCCGCGCCCTGAAGGGATGGAGCAGTGGGAGGACCCACGCGCAGAGCTGGTGCGCAGACTGCTCGAGTACCAGCAGGTGCGCGAGGTCG
>JALYYT010000090.1 GCA_030946285.1 Gemmatimonadota bacterium | reverse complement strand
GAACTAGGAAACACTCCGACCATTTGCCGGAAGTCCTACGTGCACCCGATCGTAATTGATCGCTATCTGAAGGTGGGTGACACGATCGTCCTGCCAGCGCACAGATCGTCTCGAACTCGCGCGGCGGCCTCGCATTCGGTGGAGGAGCGCGCTCTTATCGAGTTCCTCGATGCGCACTTTCCCGACCGACGAAAGAAGCGTCGCACGAACGACGAGTAGCGGTGTAGACCCCGCATGGCCAACGCGGGACTGGAACGCTTACTCGACCGACACAGGACCGCCATCTCGGCGTGCAGGGCGTGCGGCGATCGCGTGGCCGGCGCGACACCGGTCGTCTCGCTTGCGCGGCGGCCCCGTGTGATGCTGGTTGGTCAGGCGCCTGGGCAGGTCGAGCGTGAGAGCCAGCGGCCGTTCTCGGGCCGGGCCGGGCGCACGCTGTTCAAATGGCTCGCCGAGGCTGGGTTGGATGAGCGGGATGCGCGGGACCGGATCTACATCGCCGCCATCACTCGCTGTTATCCGGGCCCTGCCCCGAGTGGCCGCGGCGACCGGGTTCCATCTCCGGCCGAGCAGGCGAACTGTTCGGGGTGGCTGGACGCGGAGCTGGATATCATACGACCCGAGCTGATAATCCCCGTGGGAAGGCTCGCGATAGACAGGTTTCTCGGTCGCCTACCGCTTGACCGCTTGATCGGTCGCGAGCATGTGGCCGAGGTGAGGGGGCGGCAAGCGCGGATCATCCCGCTTCCGCATCCGTCAGGAGCGAGCAGCTGGATCCATGGCCCGGGCCATGCCGAACTCCTTCGCGGCGCTCTCGCAGCGCTCCGTTTGCGGCTCGGCGAGACCTTATATTTGTAGCTGTGAAAGCGACGACGAAATTCCTGACTGGCGGGGCGCTGGTTTTGGGCGTGGCCGGCTACCTGATGGCAAGTTCCATCAGCAAGACCGGAACGTACTACCTCACACCGACGGAGCTTTCCACGAGGATCGTGAGCGATCCAACCTTCTACAGCACGGGCGTGAAAGTGGGGGCGCGGGTTGTCCCGGGCTCCATAGTGCGCGAGCCTGGCGGTCGGGAGACATCGTTCCGGATGACCGACGGGACACACACCTATAGTGTGGTTTACCGAGGCATCACGCCTGATACGTTCACCGACAGTGTTGACGTCGTCGTCGAGGGCCGGCTGGGCCGCGATCAGGTCTTCCATGCAACGACGCTGCTTGCAAAGTGCGCATCGCGTTACGAGAACGCGCCGGATCGTCCAGCGCGCGTCCAGACGTGACGGTAGCGCGGCAATGACCGCGCGCAATCTCCCCCACTCCGATCGTTCCAGATGATTCTCGTTGGTGAGCTGTCCCTGTGGGTCGCGCTTCTGATGGCGGTCTGGACGGCGACCGTTGCATTCGCCGGCGGCTCGCTCGGCCGGCGTGATCTGGTCGCCAGTGCGGAGCGCGGCACGTACGCCACCTTCGCCATGGTCGTGCTTGCTTCGATAGGCCTCTGGACGGCGATCTTCACGCATGACTTCTCGCTCAAGTACGTCGCGTCATTCACCAGCGCCAATCTTCCGAAAGCGTATCTGTTCACAGCGTTCTGGGGCGGGCAGGCGGGCTCGCTGCTTTTCTGGGCGCTCATCCTGACCTTCTTCTCGACGGTCGCGGTGCTCACGAGCCGGAAAAGAAACCGCGAGCTGATGCCCTATGTGATCGGCACCCTCGCGATAATCGCGATTTTCTTTCTCGCGACGCTCTGCTTCGGCGCGAACCCCTACGAGAGACTGGACTGGTTGCCCGTGGATGGCCGCGGCATGAATCCGCAGCTGCAGAATCCAGGCATGGCCATCCATCCTCCGAACCTCTACCTGGGTTACGTGGGAACGAGCATTCCGTTCGCCTTCGCGATCGGAGCGCTGATCACGCGGCGACTCGACGCTGAGTGGCTCGTCGCTGTACGCCGCTGGGCGCTCGTGAGCTGGTTCTTCAATACCACCGGCATCGTTCTCGGTATGTGGTGGGCCTACGTGGAGCTCGGCTGGGGCGGCTACTGGGCGTGGGACCCTGTCGAGAACGCGAGCCTGCTCCCATGGCTGACGACGACCGCCTTCCTTCACTCGGTGATGGTGCAGGAAAAGCGAGGCATGCTGCGAAAGTGGAACGTCACGCTCGTGATCTGTTCGTTTCTGCTTTCCATCTTCGGAACATTCATCACCCGCAGCGGCGTCATCTCGAGCGTGCATTCCTTCGCGCAGTCGCCGGTAGGTAACTGGTTCGCCGGATTTCTGATCTTCGCGATAGTTGCGAGCGTGTACCTCGTGACGACGAGGCTGAAGGACCTCAAGGCGAATGCGGTTCTGGAAAGCATGGTCAGTCGTGAAGCCGCTTTCCTGTACAACAATCTCGTGCTCGTCGGTATCGCCTTCTCCGTGCTGTGGGGAACTCTGTTCCCCATTCTCACCGAAGCCGTCCGCGGGACCAAGATCACTGTAGGTCCGCCGTTCTTCAATTCCGTGAACATTCCGCTGGGACTTCTTCTTCTACTGCTCACGGGCATCGGTCCACTGATCGCCTGGCGGCGCGCATCACTGGCGAATCTTCAGCGACAGTTCACGATACCCGCGGCGGCGCTCGTTCTGGTCCCGGCACTGCTTTTCGCTGCGGGGATGAGAAGTACCTCTGCCCTGATCGCCTATGCATTCGCCGGGTTCGTGTCGGCGACAATTCTGCAGGAGTTCTACAAGGGTGTGAATGCGCGACGTTCGATGTATGGCGAATCCGTGGGATCCGCCTTCATCAGGCTGATTGCACGCAACAGGCGGCGTTACGGCGGCTACATAGTACACGCGGGCATAGTCATCATTTTCTGCGCATTCGCCGGGCTCGCCTTCAAGTCCGAGAACGATCTCACGATATCCGCTGGCGACACCAAAGCGCTCACCGATCCGTTCGGGCATCATTGGACATTCACCAGCCAGGGCGTGTCGCGGTATGATGTGCTGAATCGGGAAGTTACTGCGGTGGCACTCGAAACCAGGCGTGACGGTAAGCCTATGGGAGTGATCACCAGCGAGAAGCGGCAATATTTCTCGGGTACCGATCCGAACAACCGCGTTCCGACATTCGAGCCAGCGACGGCGGTTGGAATCATGGGCTCGTTCAGCCAGGATGTGTACGTGACGCTGGCCGGCGTAACCGGTCAGGACACGGGCGAGATTCGGATCACCTTCAACCCGCTCGTGCGTTGGGTCTGGCTCGGTGGTGCGTGCATGGCCATCGGCGGACTGATCGTGATGTGGCCACAGGCGGAACGCCGACGCAAACAGGGCGGCTACGTGACGACGCTGCGGCCCGAAGCCGTTGGAGAGAACGTATGACGATGGGACGCCGGCAATTTCTGGCTTCGGTAGCGGGTATCGCTGGGCTCACGATCGCGCGTGCCGCGGGTGCACAGGGATCGGCGAATACGATGGAGGGTCCGATGAGCCCCGACGAATATCGTCCGGTCAAGCTCGCTCCGAAGCCCAACACTTCGCCGCAACTCACCAACGCGCAGCGGGACGACCTGGAGCACCGGCTCAAGTGTCAGTGCGGAACGTGTGTGCTCGACGTCTACACGTGCAGGACCACCGATTTCAGCTGTCCCGTATCGCCTTCAATGCATGTTGACGTGATGGGACTCGTCGGTGGTGGTTACGGGCCGCAGGAAATACTTGCCGCGTTCAGGCAGGTGTACGGTGAGCGAGTGCTCATGGCCCCGGCGAAGGAAGGGTTCAACTGGGTCGGCTATCTGGCTCCGTTCGCAGCGCTCGGCACAGGCGCGGTCGTGGTCTTCACCCTCCTCAGGCAGTGGAGCCGGCCCGCACGGGAAGCGGTGGTGCCGGCCACGGACATCAGTGCGACGCCGGACGAGCTCGAACGTCTGCGGCAGGCCATGAGGAACGACGAGTGATCGCGATGATGGCCGGAACGGCGCTGGCAATAATCGCTCTCTGCTTCGTTCTCTATCCGCTGTTCAGCGAATCACTGGGACTTGGTGCGCTCGGCGCGCCGCTTGCGAGAGCGGACGCCGGTGTGACGACGGCGGTTGATGCGTTGCGCGAAATCGAATTCGACCATGTCACCGGCAAGCTCTCCGATACCGATTATGCGGAACTCAAGTCGTCCTACACGCAGACCGCGGTAGCCGCAATGCGCGACGGAAGCGAGCCGACGACAGAGGCGAGCACCGTGATCTGCGAACGCTGCGGTCCGCGTCCAGAGCCGGATGCCGTATACTGCTCCGATTGCGGGCACGCCCTGGCGGCCTGATAGCAGTATCGCCGGTCATGGTCGGCAAGCCAGAATACTCTGTTGCAGTTACACCGCCGCTGAGCTACGTGCCTCGGGCGTGGTGGCCGGATATTCCCAACCTCGAATCAGGAACAACGTGTTATATCAGACACTTTCGCTCATGGGGGCCGCGCTTCTTCTCATCGGATTCGTCGCAATGCAGATGCGGCGCATGCGCAATGATGGCGCGCTGTTCAACGCCCTAAACTTCACCGGCTCCGGCTTGCTCGCATGGGTGGCGATACACGACCGACGCGTCGGCTTCATCATACTCGAAGTCGTATGGGCGCTGGTATCCATTCCGCCCATGTACCGCGCCCTGAAGGGAGGAGCTACCGCTCCAGCGCGGTAAGCCGGTTCACCGCGAAGCGCAGGGGCAGGAGAGTCGCGGCGACACACAACGCGGCAGCCGCTCCGAAACCAAGCAGCATTCGCGTTGCATCGCGCTCCGTTCCGAAGGCCTGCGAGCTCAGGTACGTGTATACCGGGCGCGCCTCGAGAACGATCACCACTGCGATGAGCGAGATCGCCGTCATCATGAAGACGAGGCCGCCGAATGATGTCGGAATCTGCGCGGCATTTTCCGTGTCGAATTGCGGGAACATGGTGCCTGCTCCGATCGCGAGGCCGGAAATCGCGAAGGTGAGAAGCGTGATCGTGCCGATGGACACTGCGGTCATGAACTCGCTTACCTGCAGCAGCACATCGGTCGTCACGACCATGGCGAGCGCGAGAACGAGGAGCGGCAACGTTCCGACCCAGAATTTTGCCCAGAGGAGATCCCGCATTGCGAGCGGACTGGCTTTCAACAACCACCACGTTCGTCCTTCGAGGCTTACCGACGGAAACAGGAACCGCGCGGCTATCGAGGCCAGGACGAAACCAGCCAGCACGAGGTTCAGGAACGGAATAACATTTACCAGCAAGAACGTGATGCCGTCGCCACGGAGCGGCAGAAAGCGAATGTTGAATATGTAAACGACGACGAGCACGACCAGCAGAATCAACTGCGACCATTGGGTCGTGTCGCGAAAGAAGACGTGCAACTCCTTGAGAACAAGTTCTCGTCGCGTGGCGGGAAAACGCGCGATGATTCTGCTTCGCCGCGCTGGCCGACCACCCGCGGACAGGCCTGCCCCTTCCTGCGACTTGCTGAAGCCCGCGGGATAGAGTGCGTGATGGAGCAGTGCGCCGATCACGACCAGCGCGGCAGCGGTACTCCACAGCAGGTAGAACGGAAGTAAATCAGGCTCATAACGAAGCCAGCCCAGCACGCCGCTCTGAACCCAGTCACTTGGCAGCCACGGCGAGCTTGGCGCGCGCAGCAGCGCCAGAAAATCCACGAGCGAGCGAAACCCTTCCGGACGCGCGAGGCGTTCCGGGCGCAGCAGACGGAACGCGAGCACCACGCCACCTGCGGCGAACACCGTCATCACGCTGAGTATGTCGCGCGTTCTCCGGGCAGGGAACACGTTCACCAGCAGGAGGGTGACAGCGGCGCCAATCGCCGAAGGAATGATCAGAAACGGGATGATCGCTGCAAAAACGAGTAGTGGATACCACCAGCCGCCATCATACGCCATGCCGTACGCGGTGAAGATCGGGACCGCCATGAGCACGACCATCCAGCTCGAATTGACGAGCGTCTCGAGCAACTTGGCGACGTAAACGGCGAGCCAGTCAACAGGTGATCCGGCCAGCAGGTCGAGATCGCGCGCGAGAAAGAACGTGGAGAGGGCTGTTATCACGTTCGAGAGCAACAGCAACCCGAAGAATCCGACGAGGACGAGGCTGAGTAGTTTGCCTGCGAGCAGTGCGCCGATCTCAGGCACTCCCTTGAAGTAGCGCAGCAGCCGGAAGGTGACGCCGAAGACGAACAGCCAGAAGATGCCGGCGACAACAACGAGCATTGCAACGCGACCCGCTCGCCCGCGAACGCCCCTGCGCGCGGAAGCGCGAAGCGACATGAATTTGGGCGACAGCACATGTGCGAGCGCGTTGAGCACGATCGAACTATGCCGTGAGAACCTGGAGGGCGCTGCGCGCCGCACGCTCACCCGTCAACCGGAGGAAAATCTGCTCCAGCGATGAGTCGGCATCGGAACTCGCGCGAAGCTCGGCCATCGTTCCCAGCGCGACGATCCGCCCGTTCTGCACTATGGCCACCCGGTCGCAGAGGGTCTCGGCCACTTCGAGCGTATGCGTTGACATTACGATCGTGTTGCCGCGCTCCACGTACGCACGAAACAGATCCTTGAGGAGGCGCGCTGCCTTGGGGTCGAGTCCGACCATCGGTTCATCCACGACAATCAGCTCTGGCCGATGCACGAACGCGCTCGCGATGATGAGCTTCTGTCTCATCCCGTGGCTGTAGCTTTCCACCAGCTCGTCGCGCCAATCATTCAGATCGAACAGCGACAGCAGCTCCGCGCCGCGATGCTCCACCGCGTCGCCCCCCTGGCCGTACAGGCCGGCGACGAATCGCAGAAATTCCGCGCCGGTGAGCTTTTCGTAGATGAACGGCCTGTCCGGGATGAAGCCGAGCTTCGCTTTCGCGAGCTCGGGCTCGAGCGCAAGCGAGATTCCTGCGATGCTCACGGAGCCAGCTGTTGGCTGCAGAATGCCGGCAATCATTCGAAGCGTCGTTGTCTTGCCAGCGCCGTTCGGCCCCAGCAGTCCGAACAGCTCACCGCTCCGGACGTCGAGGTCGATCCCGTCGACGGCGGTGAATTCGCCGTACCGCTTCGTTAGTCCGTCGAGCCGTATCAATGAACGGGATTCTTCTGGTTGAGTGTTGCGATCTCGTACGCGGTTCGTGTCAGCCGCGAACCGCCGGCCTCTTCCGCGGCGACGAGTCGGCCCTGTGAGTCAACCCAGGCAGAGATCGAATGGGAAGGCGTCACGATCTTCCATGAACGGATCGTATCGGTGTGAGTGGGAAGCCACCGACGTTGTACAGCATCGAAAGCTGCACTGTCCACGACGCGGAATAATGACTCGGCAGCGATCGTGAGAGTCACAGGCTCCACGCGACGTGAGAGTGGATTGTAGATCCACAGATCTCTCGCGTTTCCGACTCGCGGCCGCTCGGTGAGCATCACCGCCACAGGGGCCAGTGTCGGGAGCAGCACGCCGGAACGGGTGACTGGATGTCCGTGAATGCGGAAGGGCGAAGCACCGCTACTTTCCGCGAACGAAAAGCTGTCCAACGCGAAGCCGCGCGACAAATACGCGGCTGATATCGCTGTCACTGACTGGCTGTCGCCACCAAACACGCCGTGGACCATTGCGACGTCGCGAGCGAGCAGACCGTGTGAGGTCGTGTCCACAGATGATGTCGCTGAGCCGACCGGCGCGCCGTTCTGTGTAACCGTATAGTAGAAGGTGGACGGCTCGAGCCGCAGCGCTCCACGCGCAAGCAGCTCCGAGGCAGGGACGCTTTCACGCCTCAACGCCAGCGCGCCCAGACCGCCAATCCACCCAAGGATCACCAACGCCGCCCAGAACCGCCGGTCCGGGCGGACCTTCACGCGATGGCCAGGCCGGTCTCGTCAGCTATCCAGCTGAGATATTTCGGAAGGCCGGCGGCGACGGGCAGTACGAGCAACTCCGGCAGCTTGTAGGGATGCAGCGTCTCGAACGACTGCTGCAGGGCGTCCAGGCAGGCTGATCGGGTCTTGAGGAGCAGGACTACCTCGGTCTCGTCTGCGATCTTGTTGTCCCACCGGTAGATGGAACGGGCCTTGGGTATCATGGTCCCGCATGCGACCAGCCGCCGTTCCAGAAGGGCCCGGACCAGGGTCGCTGCGTCTTCGTCGGTCCCGACCGTGGTCAGGACGACTACTGCGTCGGAGTGTGGCATACCCGAATTTACACCGTAAGTCCGTTAGGTTTAGAGGGCTATGGCAGAAGAAGCGCTCATCGTTCGAGGCGCTCGCGAGCACAATCTCCGCGACGTCAACGTTACCATCCCCCGCGACAAGCTCACCGTGATCACGGGGCTGTCCGGATCCGGCAAGTCCTCGCTTGCCTTCGACACAATCTACGCCGAAGGCCAGCGCCGGTACGTGGAATCATTATCGGCATACGCACGCCAGTTTCTCGGACTCATGGAGAAGCCGGACGTTGACTCCATTGAGGGTCTGTCGCCGGCGATATCCATTCAGCAGAAGACGGCGGGTCATAACCCGCGTTCGACTGTCGGCACGGTGACGGAAATCTACGATTACCTGCGATTGCTTTACGCACGCGCAGGAACGCCGCACTGCCCCAATTGCGGTCGCGCCGTAGAACGCCAGAGCGCGGCGCAGATCGCGGATACGATCCTGCAATGGCCCAGGGACACGCGCATCGAGATTCTGGCTCCGCTCGTGCGCGAGCGTAAGGGAGAGTTCCGCGAGCTGTTCGAGAGTGCGCGGCGACAGGGCTTCGTGCGCGCCATCGTTGACGGCGAGCTCATCGAGCTGGCATCGCCTCCAAAGCTCAACAAGAAGGTCAACCACAGTATCTCGGTCGTCGTGGACCGCGTCGTCGTGAATCCTGACGACCGCGGCAGGCTCGCCGATTCGGTGGAGACTGCACTCAAGCTCGCGGATGGTCTTGTCGAAGTCGTGCGTCACGACGACAACTCGCACAACCTCTTCTCCGAAAAGTACGGCTGCCCCGATTGCGGCACGTCACTTCCGGAACTCGAACCGCGCCAGTTTTCCTTCAACTCTCCCTTCGGAGCGTGTCCCAAGTGCGGCGGACTCGGCACGCGGCGCGAAGTGAGCGAGGATCTGATCCTCGGCGACGCAAGCCTCACGATCCCCGAAGGCGTCGTGCTGCCCTGGGGCGAGCCCGACGGCTATTTGCGACGGACGATTCTTCCGGGACTCGCGCGCGAGCTCAGGTTCAACCTGGACGCGCCATGGGGCGAACTGCCGCAGAAGACGCGTGACGCGCTGCTGTACGGTTCCGTCGGTCGTCGCGGCGGACCGCGCTCGACCGACATCAAGTGGGAGGGAATTGTCTCCAACGTACAGCGGCGTTACGACGAGACCGAATCCGACTCGGTGCGCCTCGATCTGGAGCAGTTCATGACCGCGCTGCCGTGCACGACATGCGGCGGACGTCGTCTCAAGCCGGAGTCACTGGCTGTAACGATCGCCGGACTCAATCTTGGGGACGTCGTCGAGTTCTCGGTCGGGGAAGCGGTCAAGTTCTTCGACGGAATCAAGGTTCGCACTCAGAAACAGCCCGGACTGGACGCTGATATTGCCGGACCGATTCTCAAGGAAGTGAGAGAGCGGCTGCGTTTTCTCGTGGACGTTGGCCTCGACTACCTGACACTCGGCCGCGCGGCAGAATCGCTCTCGGGCGGCGAGGCACAGCGAATCCGTCTGGCAACCCAGATCGGATCGCGACTGGTCGGCGTGCTGTACATACTCGACGAGCCGTCGATCGGTCTGCATCAGCGCGACAACGCGCGCCTGCTGGCGACGCTACGGCAGCTTCGCGACCTGGGCAACACCGTAATTGTCGTCGAGCATGACGAGGAAACCATGCGCGCGGCGGATCATCTCATCGATCTCGGACCGGGCGCCGGCAAGCACGGCGGATTCGTGATCGCCGAGGGAACTGTGGAGGAAGTGATCGCCAATCCCGAATCGATCACCGGGCGGTATCTCCGCGGTGAGTCGGTAATCGCGATTCCCGATCCGCGCAGGCCCCAGGATCAGGACCGCACACTTCGCATCGAGGGGGCGACGGAACACAATCTTCGCAACGTCACGGTTGCCATACCCCTGGGCAATTTCGTCGCGGTGACCGGTGTTTCCGGATCGGGTAAATCCACGCTCGTGGAAGACATTCTGCACAGTTCCCTTGCGCGGCATTTCTATCGCGCGCGGGTGATTCCCGGCAAGCACAAGCGCATCACGGGTCTCGAGCACATAGACAAGGTCATCGACATAGACCAGAGTCCAATCGGCCGCACACCGCGGTCGAATCCGGCTACCTACGTTGGCCTGTTCACGCCGGTTCGCGAGCTTTTCGCGGAGCTTCCGGAGTCAAAGATTCGCGGGTATGGGCCTGGCCGATTCTCGTTCAACGTCAAGGGCGGCCGCTGCGAAGCGTGCGAGGGCGACGGGCTCGTGAAGATCGAGATGCACTTTCTGCCGGACGTGTATGTGCCGTGCGATGTGTGCAAGGGAAAGCGCTACAACCGCGAGACCCTGGAAGTTCGATTCCGGGGTCTCAGCATCGCCGACGTTCTCGAGCTGACCGTCGAGGACGCGACCGAGGTGTTCGCAAACCAGCCGAGAATTCACAACAAGCTGGTGACGCTCAACGAAGTCGGGCTCGGCTACATACATCTTGGCCAGAGTGCGACTACGCTGTCGGGTGGCGAAGCGCAACGAGTCAAGCTCGCGACCGAGCTTTCGAAACGGGATACTGGAAGAACGTTCTACATACTCGACGAGCCGACCACCGGATTGCATTTCGAGGATGTCCGGATGTTGCTCAAGGTTCTGCATACGCTAGTGGACCGTGGCAACACCGTGCTCGTGATCGAGCACAATCTGGACGTTATCAAGACCGCGGATTACATCATCGATCTCGGGCCGGAAGGTGGACTCAAGGGCGGGACTGTAGTCGCTAGTGGGACGCCCGAACAAGTAGCCGCCGTCGCGGCATCGCACACAGGGCGGTATCTTCGCCCGATGCTGCCGCAGAAACTCAAGCGCAGAGCCGGCTGATGGTATCGCTCCTCGATATCATCGGCCCAGTAATGGTGGGGCCGTCGTCGTCGCACACCGCCGGAGCGTGCAGACTTGGTTTGCTCGCGCGAGGACTGGTGGGAGGCACGCCCCAGAGCGCGCTGATCGAACTGCACGGCTCGTTCGCGCGTACCGGCGAGGGGCACGGCACGGACAAGGCGCTGGTCGCGGGCCTGCTCGGATTTCGTCCGGACGATGAACGCGTGCGGACCGCCATCGACATCGCGGAAGGCGAAGGGCTCGACTACAAGTTCGAGAAGACCACGATCTCCGATGAGTCGCATCCGAACACAGTGCGAATCACCGTCGCGCGCTCCGATCGGAAGGCGGAGATGATCGGTTCATCTCTTGGTGCCGGACGCGTGCTGGTGACAGAGATTGATGGCTTTCCGGTTGACATAAGCGGGAGTTATTACAGCATCGTGATCCTCGCTGCGGACGTCAAGGGCTCCATTGCTCGCGTCACGCACGTACTCTCGAATCACGACATCAACATCGCGACGCTCAAGCTCACGCGGAAACAGCGAGGCGGAGATGCGTTCATCGTCATCGAGTGCGACGACAATCCTGGCGAAAATGTTCGCGACGAGATTCGCGGTCTGGGCTGGGTTCGCTGGGCCATGCGTCTCGACAAGGTATCAGGCGGCTGAGGCGGCTGAATGTACAAATCGATAGCTGACGCAGTAGCGGATGCGGAGGCGTGCGGAATATCGCTCGCCCGCGTCGCACTCGATCTGGAAGCGCAGGATCAGGGACGGACCGTCGAAGACATCCGGCAGGCGCTTGGGCGTGCGCTATCCGTGATGCGGGGAGCAGTTGACGCGGGACTGGTCGGAGATCTCAGATCCAACTCCGGGTTGGTGGGCGGCGATGCGGCGAAGCTCGCCGGGAGTAACGCAGGGCCCATGGCTGGGACGCTGCTGCACGACATTCTTGCGCGCGCACTTGCTGTGCAGGAAGTGAACAGTGCGATGGGAGTGATCGTCGCCGCACCAACAGCA
>JALYYT010000084.1 GCA_030946285.1 Gemmatimonadota bacterium | reverse complement strand
CATTCTGCCCGGACGCATCCTGCTTGGACGCATCCTGCGCGATAACGGTCGCGCATGGCGCAAGCGTGGCGACCGCCGCAGCTGTCGCCACGGTCAGCGCTACATGCCGCAGATCGTGAAGCCTATGGACGAAACTTTCCAAAGTCTTCCGGTCTCAGATTTTCCAGATAGGCCTTCAGTTCACCAGGTGACATCGGCCGGAATTCGGAATCGGGTGAGAATTCCTCAGCCGGTGGTCCCTCGGCAAGAATCGCGGTGGTGAGCAGGTCGTCGCTCGCGAATATCGGAGCGTTGAAACGCAAGGCAAGCGCAATGCTGTCGGAAGGCCTCGCATCGACGAGCACCGTTCCGTCGCGACTGGCGAGAAGCAGCTCGGCGTGGTACGTGCGCGCGACGACGCGAGTGATGCTCACCCTCCGCAGCGTGGCCCCGAGCTGAACTATGATGTGCTTGCAGAGATCGTGGGTGAGCGGTCGCTCACGATGCAGCTGGTGCATCTCGATCACAATCGACTCGGCTTCCGCCTGTCCGATCCAGATCGGAAGCACGCGGTCGCCATCCTTCTCACGAAGGATGACGACGTACGCATTGGACCCCTGATCGAGGCCCAGCCTCAGGACTTCAACTTCCACGGGCGGCATGCTTGAAGATAACAAGCATGCCGCCTGAGGCCTGGCTCAGATCGCGCGCTTCAGCGCCGCGGCGCGGTCGGTGCGTTCCCAGGTGAAGAGCGTGGCGGCGTTGCGGCCGCGCCCGATCTTTTCAGGAGTGCGTCCGAAATGGCCGTACGCGGCCGTCGGACCGTAGATGGGCTTACGGAGATCCAGCGCCGTGATGATCCCCTTGGGCGTGAGATCGAACACCTCGTTCACCGCACGCGTGATCACTGAATCGGATACCGTCCCAGTCCCGAACGTATCAACCATCACGGAAACGGGGCGCGCGACGCCGATCGCGTACGCGAGCTGCACCTCGCAGCGGCTTGCAAGCTTCGCGGCGACTATGTTCTTCGCAACCCACCGGGCGGCGTAGCATGCGGAGCGATCAACCTTGGACGGGTCCTTGCCCGAGAACGCACCGCCGCCGTGACGTCCCATACCGCCATACGTGTCAACGATGATCTTGCGCCCCGTGAGGCCGGCATCGCCCTGTGGTCCACCGATTACGAAGCGGCCGGTCGGATTGATGTGATACTTGATGCCACGTCCGCGAAGGTGCGCCGGAATATTGGGCTCGATCACTTCCGAGATGATCGCCTGGCGCAGCCTGCGCGTCGAGATATCGTCGCTGTGCTGAGTCGAGACCACGACGGTGTCGACTGCGACAGGCACGTGATCCTCGTACACCACCGTGACCTGCGCCTTTCCATCGGGACGGAGCCACTTCTTTCCGCCGGCACGACGGAAGTCGGCGAGCGAATGCGTCATTGCGTGCGCGAGCTGGATCGGAAGCGGCATGAGCTCGGGCGTCTCGTCCGAAGCGTAGCCGAACATCATGCCCTGGTCGCCCGCGCCGCCTGTGTCCACACCCTGTGCGATGTCAGGAGACTGGCGGTCGATCGTGCTCATCACCGCACATGTCTTCGAATCGAAACCATACGACGCATCGGTGTACCCGATCCGTTCGATGGTGGCTCGAACGATGTCCGGAACCGGCACATAGGTGTTGGTCGTTATCTCGCCCGCAACCACGGCGAGTCCAGTGGTGACCAGCGTCTCGCACGCTACACGCGCGGCGGAATCGTCGGTGAGAATTGCGTCGAGAATTGCGTCGGAAATCTGGTCGGCGACCTTGTCCGGATGCCCTTCGGTGACGGACTCGGACGTGAAAAGATGGCGTTCAGGCACGATTTCGAAGATTGGGGGAAGCGGTCCGGCCTATTTCCGTCAAGCCGGATGAACGGATTGATCGCCGGTCTCACCAAACATATCCAGATCGCCCTTTACGGGCAATCCGTACCGGAGAAACGGCGCGTCTCCAAAGGCGGTTCTGACAGCCGCGCGGAGCACTTGTTCCACCTCCTCTGCGGTACCCGCCAGCATGGCGGATTCGGCGGCCGCCCGGGCGACATCAGCGCTTATTCCCCGGATGACCCGCTTGACCAGGGCAACCGAGTTCGCCGAAACGCTGAGCTGCCGGACGCCGAGCCCTATCAGCGCGAAGGCCATCAGGGGTTGGGAGGCCATTTCTCCGCAGACGGCCACTTCGAGTCCGGCCGCTACGCCGGCCTGGACGGTTCGGCGGATGAGCCGCAGTACGGCCGGATGCAGAGGGGTGAACCTGGAGGCCAGATTCGCGTTGCCCCGGTCCACCGCCAGCGTGTACTGCACCAGGTCGTTCGTCCCTATGCTGAAGAAAGCGACGTCGGGCGCAAGTATATCCGCACCGATCGCGGCGGCGGGGGTCTCGATCATCACACCCAATGGAACGTCGCTGCGATGCTCGACGCCGCGCGCCTCGAGCTCGGCTGCGGCTTCCACCAGCAGCTTTCGCGCGCCGCGCACCTCATCCAGCGTCACGACGAGCGGCAGCATGATACGCACGTCGCCGTGAACGGCCGCACGCATCAGCGCGCGAAGCTGAGTCTTGAACAGTTCAGGTTCGTCCAGGCAGACCCGTATCGCGCGCCAGCCCAGGAACGGATTCGCTTCCGTAGCCACGACCCCAACGGGGAGCTTGTCGCCCCCGACGTCGAACGTGCGGATTACGACGGGTTTGCCCGCGAACGCGCAGACGACTTTCTTGTAGGAACGGTACTGCTCTTCCTCATCCGGCATCGTCGCGCGACCGACCACGAGGAACTCCGTTCGCATGAGTCCCACGCCCTCGGCGCCGCTGTTCGCAGCGGCCTCTGCTTCATCCGGCAGATCGACGTTTGCGCGAAGTACTATGCGCACACCGTCGAGCGTTATCGGCTCCGCGGTAGCGATCGCCTGCATCGCCACATCGTCGGATGCGTCGCGACGTGCGCGTTCCTCGTACGCCGCAACCTGCGCATCGGTCGGCCGTGGAACGATCACACCGAGAGATCCATCCAGAATCACGCGATCGCCAGACTGCAGTTGCGTCGTGGCGTCGCGCAGGCCGACTACTGCTGGAAGTCCCAGCGAACGCGCGAGAATTGCTACATGTGACGTGCGCGTTCCAGCGTCGGTCGCGATCGCCGAAATCGCTGCGCGATCGAGCTGCACCGTCAGACTCGGCGTGAGATCGTGCGTCACCAGTATCGCGTTCGAACCCGGCGGGAGATCTACCGGGTCATGGTCACCCAGGCCCAGCAGCATCGAAAGCACACGGATGTGGACGTCTGTGAGATCCGCGACGCGCTCGCGAAGCATCAGATGCGGGTGGCGTGCGAAGGTCTGCCTATAGTCGGCCATGACCAGATCGAATGCCTTCTCCGCTCCCAGATTCTGATGTATCAGCGAGCGAACGTTGTCGAGCAGCTCCGCGTCCTCGAGCATCGTGATCTGCACGTCGAAAATCGCCGCTTCTTCCTCGCCTGCGTGGGCGCTGACTCGATCGCGCACCTGCGCCAGCCGCGTGCGCGCACGTCCCACGACCTCGTCGAAGCGAGCAATTTCGTCATCGACCTGTTCGTCCGAGATGATTCTCTGGCGAACCTGAGGAACTTCCCATCGCAGCAGATGCACCGGCCCAACGACGATTCCCGGCGATGCCGGCATTCCGATTATCCGGCCTGTCATCACCGCTCCCCGAACTTCGCGGCAACGAGCTGAGCGAGCGCTTCGATGGCGCTCTCCGCATCGTCGCCAGTTGCGCGGAGTGTGATCTGTGCTCCGCATTCGGCTGCGAGCATCATCACTCCCATGATGCTCTTGCCATTCACTTCGAGGTCGTCGCGGACGATTGTGATGTTGCTCGCGAACCGGCCGGCCGTCTTCACGATCTCGGCGGCTGGCCGTGCATGCACCCCATTCTTGTTGACTATCGTAACGGTACGTTCCACCATCAACGAGCCACCGAGTAGAGGACAAAGATCGCCAGAATAGCGAGCGCTCCGCGCCAGCCTGTCGCCCGCGCGCCGAACCGGGCGAGTATGACCGCCCCAACCACTGCAATGACCGCAACTCCTCCGGCAAGAACGCGACCGGGTCCGATAATGCGCTGAAGCGCGAGCGGGAGAATCAGGCCGGCCAGGACCGCCGAAATCCGCGCGAGCGTGGCGGGCCCTTCCCTGAACAGCGGGTTCGCGAGAGCAGGCGCGACCTTCAATCCACGCCGCAGCCCCACTCTGAGAGCCCATGCGCGCAGCCCTACGTGGCCGATGTTGTACGTGCCCAGGAAAACCAGCAGGACAAGCATCGGTCCCCCGCCAACCGCGAATGCGCCGAGCGCGATCAACGAGCAGAGTGGGAGCCATCCAGCCCATACGAGCTGGTCGCCGACACTTCCGAGCGGGCCACACAGCGCAGTCCTGAAGCGCTCGATCCTCACTGGATCCTCGCCATCGAGCTCCGCACGTGCAAGAGCGCCAACTGCTACGCCGGCGAGATATGGATGGGCATTGAAGTACCGGGCCTGTCGAGCGAGAGCGGCGTGATAGCGCTCGGGCGGCAACCCGCGGAGCAGCGGCTTCATGCAGAATGCGATTCCGTTGCCGACCATGCTTTCATAGTTCCACGAACCCTGAACCGCGAACAACCGGATAAAGCTTGCGCAGACTGCGCCGCGCGAAACCGGCGCGGGTGATCCGTCATTTGCGCTGGCTCGCGAGGGAGCCGATCCAGGTTGCTTCATTGCAGCAGGAGGACGGCGGTTCCCGCGCACAGCCCGAGCACGAACAGCCAGCCCGCTCGTGCGGCCCTGTGCGTTACAGTCCAGATCGCGCCCGCGGCCACCGTTGCTGCAAGCGTCGTCACAACCGCGCGCGAATAGATGGCGTTGACACTCCATACGGCGACGATCTGCTCCGACAGGGGCAGCAGTGTAACGAGCGCGATCGCAGTCACCGCGAAACCGCGCAGCAGATCCATTGCAAGCCCACGAACCTGAACCGCGTCAATCGCATCTGGTTGTCCGGCGTCGATTGCAGGCCGCATGCTTCTGGCGACGTGCGCGTTCCACGTGCGTACCCACACCATGCTGCGGCTGCTGAATATCGCCGTTGCGAGTGCCACGAACATCGCCACCGGAAGAGCACCAGCGGAACCCGGGGGCTGCGCAGCCATGACGACTCCGCCCGCAACACCGGCTGTTCCCCACTCGGCGTACCGCGACGCACCGAACGGAAGTGTCTCGAGCGCGATGAGCTCGAGCACCGCTCCGATGAGAAGTCCCGCGGCAGGCCGTCCCACGAACGCTCCCGCCAGCGTTGCCGACACGAGCGGACGGGACAACATCATCTGCGGAAAGCTGACCATGTCAAGTCCCACGACAGCTCCGAGGAGCGCAACGGGGACAAGGTTGAAAAGCATGGGCGCAAGGGTCACCTTGCACATTCCTTCAGCATGTCGCTCAGCGGATGACTCGTTGCGGAAGGGACGTCCCTGGCGGTCACCGCGATACCGAGAGCGCCGAGCGCGCGAAGCGACTCTTCCTCGGCCCGGTTGAGAAAGACGTACCTGAGCCGTTGTGTACGATCCTCGCGGTGGTGAATGCCACCGACGTTGACCGCTGTGATCTTGACGGCGGATGTTCGCGCGAGGTCGAGCATCGTTTCGACAGTGCCAGTGAGTACCATGCCGGCGCGGCGGTCGGCGGCGTACTTCTGCATTCCGGCTGCGGCTTCACTCGTGGATGCGAAATAAACGTCCATGCCTGGTGGCACGCCCATCCGGTAGAGTTCCTGCTCCCACTCCGATTCCGCGACCACGTCGTCGACGAGTACGATGAATCCGAGATCGAGCGGCTGTCCCCATCCTACGACGACCTGACCATGGATCAGGCGGTCATCGATTCGGTAAAGAGCTACGGGCATTCAGTGCGATGAAGAGGCTATCGCCGCGCGGCCCTTGTCAGCCGCACGTGTAGCGGCTGCAGCAGGGTCGAGGTCCGACGGACAGAATACGAAGTCCATCAGAGCAGCGAGATTGGCGCCGGTCACAACGACCAGATCCGGGTTGTCCCGCATGACGCTTCGCGCAGCGAACGTGGCGCTACCCCCGGGCAGATCGGTGAAGATCACCTTGACTCCGTGCGTCGTGAGGAGATCGCGCATGGCCGCCTCGATATCCTCGCGGCCCAGGCCTGAATTCGAGAACGGAATGAGCGCGTTGCCGCGTCCGGTTATCTGCTCGACGGCGGAGACGAGGCCAGCCGGCAGCGCGCCGTGTCCGGCGACAATGGCGCGTGGTGCGACGGCGGGATCCATCTACTCCACGTCCTCCTGGAGATATCGCCGGATCGCTGAAGCTTTCTGCATTCGCTGTATCAGCCGGTCGTTGAATTGTTCGGCGGGATTGATTCCCGAATACTGCAGAAGATGATTCATCGCGATCACTTCCGCTATTACCGTGATGTTCTTCCCGGGGTTGAGCGGTATGGTGATCTTTGGAATCTCGACTCCAAGGATACCCGCCGTGGACATGTCGAGACCGGTACGTTCGACAGGCGCGTTCTTGTCCCACGCTTCGAGATGTACCACTACTTCGATCCGCTTCTGCTGTCGCACGGACCTGATGCCGAATATCGAAGGGATGTTGATGAGACCTACGCCGCGAATCTCCATGTGGTGCGCGGCCAGCTCGTGAGCGCGGCCAATCAGTAGATCCTGTCCGCGGCGTGAAACGATCACGAGATCGTCGGCGACTAGACGATGGCCCCGTTCCACGAGATCCAGCACGCACTCGGATTTCCCGATGCCACTGCCTCCCGTGAAGAAAAGACCGACGCCGTAGACGTCGGCCAGTGAGCCGTGCAGGGTGGTCGTGGGAGCGAAGAGCTCCTCGAGCGCGGGTTTGACGCCGCGGTAGAACTCGGCCGTGGATAACGCGGTTCGAATGACCGCCGTACCCGATTCCCGCGCTCTCTCGAGCAGGCCTTCGGGTGGCTCCTGCGCCTTGGTGACGAATACGGCCGGAAGATCGAACGAGAAGAAGATGTCGATAATCTCCTTTCGTCTCGCGTCGTCGAGCGCATACAGGTACGAAATCTCGGTTTCGCCGAGTACCTGCAGCCTGTCCGAGACGAAACGGCCGACGTAGCCGGCAAGCGCGAGCCCGGGACTCGATATGTCCGGGCCTGGCAGCGGGCGGTCGAGCCCTATGCCGTTGCCCAGATCGTCGAGCTTCAGCGGTTCGGCGAGTCGTTCAACGAGCTCGCCGACCGTTGGATGTCGTGTCACGCCCGCAGCTCGGTCGCATGCACCTGCTTCTTCTTGGCGGACTTGAGCTTGCGGATCTGCTTGTCAGCCTTTGCGATCGCATCAGTCAGCGCGGTTTCATGGTACTTCGACTCGCTCTTCGCAACCAGGTTTTCATAATGCGGCGCATGCAGCACCAGTTCCACGGTCTTCATGACCCCGTCCTCTCCGACCCACACATCCGCGTCGGCTTCTCTGCCGAGATG